>NZ_JJOV01000082.1:100303-100822 GCF_000979385.1 Methanosarcina sp. 2.H.A.1B.4 | reverse complement strand
TTTTTGACCCCATTTTTCTTGAAGTTGATTGTAAGTGTCAAATTCTTCAAGCTTTTTTTGATGAATTTCGTAGACCTGTGTTTAATGTCCTCAAATTCATATCGCATCAGCGATATGAATAACTGGGCAATAAATCCCAGGATAATAGCTCCATAAATGCTATCATCCGACCACACTCTCAACGGCTTAATCTGAATTTCGTTTTTTAACGAGTGAAATATTTTTTCAATGGAATCCTTTTTTCGGTATATTTTCAATGCCTCTTCAAGTGTCAAATGCCTGTTTGATTTGAGGCAGAAAAATCTTTCTCTTCCATTAATCAGTGAAGCTTTTAAGAGTTCTATAGCTTCTTCATCACTAAGCTCTTCGAGCTTAGTCCTAAAAGAGTAATCAATCTCAATTAACTCGTTATTAATTCTGAACTTCTTAGGAAGCTTTTTCTTGTTTACAATGGCCTTCTGAATCTCTTTTGCTTCCTTTAATTTCCTCATAACAGCTCTTGCTTTTGCTTCCAACTGT
>NZ_JJOV01000082.1:0-100282 GCF_000979385.1 Methanosarcina sp. 2.H.A.1B.4 | reverse complement strand
CTCAATTATTTTGTCGTCACTTGTATTCAGTTTCATGGAGGTGAGATACTCCATCTCATCTTCCTGTATAATCTTGATATTCTCTGTAGTATTAGCACCTTTATCAAAAACAATAAGAGAACCTTTTTTGAGTTTACTTTTTACCTGGTTATAAGTGTCAGAAAAGTGCTCAAGATCAAGAACGTTTCCTTTATTCACTGTAACTCCAATAGGAATGTTAATGGGGTCAGCTAATTCACTAATTCCAACTGTTATCTGCAGCTTATCAGGCCTGTGATCTCTGCTATATCCGTATTTACCAAGATTGGATTTAGTTCCGTAAAGGACTATACTCGTCCAATCCAGATTTATATTCGTCTCTTCAAAATCATATACGGAAAATAGAGAAGCCAGAATGTCAGAGAGGATTTCCTCTCTGTTACGTCCTAAGAGTTCAAGAGTTCTGTAAAGAACTCTTTCATGAAACTTTTCAAGATTTAAGACCTCGAGAATTTCTTCCTGATTTAACCAATTGCCAGCTTCTTTGATACTAAAATTCTCAGTCAATTTGTAGCTTAACAAACCGATTAGTAAACTATTGAGATCAAGACCTTTGCTTTTATGTTTGCCAAAAATATCACAGAAATTAAGCTTTTCATAAAAGAGCTGGACGGCAAGGATCGAGCCGATAGAAACACATATATTCTTGTTAGGAATTGTAGGGAATGCTCTCTGTTTTGTGATGTTCATTTGATCGAATTACACAAAACAAAGAGCACTTATTTTTATATAACTGTCAAAGTCAGGTTAAAAGGGCGAAAAAAAGTTTCGAATGGATAGGCTGGTGGGGAGTAATTGCCAGCTTTATAATTACGACTTATTATTCTGTAATAATGGGTTGGAGCCTTGTGTACCTTTTAAAAGCGTTTACCCTTGGCTGGGGTGCGGACACGGAAGCCTTTTTCAATAACGAACTGTTGAATGTCTCCAGTTCTCCCTGGAACCTGGGGAGCTTTTCCTATCCGGTCCTTATAGGGCTGCTGTTGACCTGGCTGGTTATCTGGATTATAGAAAAAAAAGGCGTGCAGGCTGGAATTGAGAGATCAAGTAAAGTCTTTATTCCTCTTCTCTGGGTTCTTCTTATCGTGCTAGTACTTAGAGCAATAACCCTTGAAGGCGCAATCAATGGAATTGAATGGTACCTGAAGCCGGATTTCAGCAAACTCACAGACATAAATGTCTGGCAGGCAGCCTACGGACAGGCCTTTTACAGCCTGAGTCTTGGAATGGCAATAATGATTACTTATTCAAGTTACCTTCCAAAAAAGAACGATATCGTAAACAACGCTTTCATTGTCAGCCTGGCAGACGGAGCCTTCAGTTTCACCATGGGTTTTGTGGTTTTCGGGACTCTCGGACACATGGCTTATGCAAAAGGGCTCGGAATTGAAGAAGTAGTAGCCCAGAGCATAGGCCTTGCCTTTGTGGTGCTGCCAGAAGCCCTTAATATGCTCCCGGGATTAAAAACTCTTACTGCAGTTGCTTTTTTCCTGTGCATCGTAATTGCTGCCCTTTCCTCCCTCATCTCCCTTGTGGAAGCTTTTGCCTCCTCAATAATGGACAAGTTTAATATGAAAAGGAGCAGGGCAGTTGATATCACTATCGGCTTTGGGCTGCTTTTCAGCCTGATCTATGCAACCAGGGCAGGGATTTACTGGCTTGATATCATAGACCACTTCATCAATACCTACGGGCTGATTATAGTTGGCATCCTCGAAACCGTTGCAATCGGCTGGATCTATGGTGCAGATAAGATAAGAGAATGGGTCAATACTTATTCGGATTTCATGGCCGGAGCCTGGTGGAATGCCTGCATAAAAGTGGTGATTCCGGTTGTCCTGATGTACCTCGTCTACATAGATACCCGGTCAAACCTGGCTGCACCTTATGAAGGTTATGATCCTGCAGCCCTGATGGTCGGAGCCGGAGTAATTGCCCTTGGAATTCTCATCTCTTTCCTTGCGCCTTTTATCAATAAGGAGGTAGAGTAAAATGATGCTCTCGACAGGCAGCATTCTGATGGCTGTTTTCGGGTTCATAATCCTTTACGGAGGGCTGGGGCTCTGCCTGAGCATAGCCCTGAGAAAAAGGATTCCCTGAGAGAAAGGTGAAGAAATAAAGTCATTTGGGCGAGTTGTTGACCAATACAGAAACAAAAGAAACAGAAAAAAGCAAAACGAAACAGAAAGTTATCGGTTTCCCCGATTCTTTCGATATACTTGTTTGTTAGAGATGTCCTCAGCTGTTTTTACTTTCTGGCTTTTTTCTCTTTTTTCTTCATTTTTGTCTGGAAGACCGCTCTCCTGCGTCGATTGTAACAGGAACGACCCGGTATGACGAATAAGATTTCGCGGAGTCCTTCTTAGAGAAACTCACTGCTAAAATCCATAACTTAGTCTGCTTGAGCGAAGAGAAACAGACCTCGTGCTGTTGCACTTACAGTGCAACTCCCAGAAAATCTCCGATTTCCTGTGATCCCGAAGCGAAGGACAGAGGGAGATAGTCAAATTCGCTCTCATTAACTTCATAGGGAAGATCACAGATCCCGTCCTCGTCCAGGTCCGTACAGTTCTGGCTGAACCCCGTACCATCGGGTTTTGCCCATAAATTGCCCCCTATGCTGGGTCCACCTGCGATATTCTTTCCAGAAGTTTTTGTAGTGTTCCAGCTAATATTCTTATTTCCATAGGCGGGTTCCAGGTTCAGGGTGTTGTTGAAAAGGTTGTTATAGAAAGTATTGTTACTGCCCGCAGCCAGGTAAAGCCCGAAATTCCTGTTTGATTCTATCAGATTGTCCCTGAATAGATTATCACTCGAATAAGAGAGGAGAATTCCCATGTCATTGAGATTTATGGTGTTGTTCCTCACTGTATTGTTCTCAGAGAAAGATGTGTAAATCCCATAATCGTTTTCGGAAATAAGGTTATCTCTGATCAGATTTGAATCTGCAAAACCATACTCTCCGGAATAAATGTAGATTCCCTGATATTCGTTCTGGTATACGGTATTATTTTTAAGGGAATTATTGCCTGAACTATCCAAAACAATACCTTCAATATTGGTTAAAACCGTATTGTTGTTCAGTAAATTAGTTTCCGAATTTTTAAGGTATAATCCCCTCTGGTTGTTTTCGACATTGTTGTTTGTAATGTTGTTCCGGTCGGAAGAAACCAGATACACCCCATAAAGGTATTCGGAGACAATATTGCTCTTAATGGTGTTTTCGGAAGTGTTGTACAGGTAGATCCCGGCTGCTTCTTTCCATATAGAATATGGTCCGGATATGTAAAATCCCGAAATCATAACGCCTTTTGAAGTCACTTTAATCACGGGCTCGGTTGTATTGGAAGCCCTGAGAATTGTGCTCCGGGGATCCGCAGATTCCGAAACAAGGCTTATGTTGTCCACATCCAGAAGGACATTTTCTTCATAAGTACCGGGATAGACAAGAACAGTACTTCCCGGAACTGCGGAGTCCACAGCATCCTGAATCGTGAGAAAATCTGCAAAAGGAGAACTGTTCTTTATAAGCAATACAGGTCCGGGAGCTCTTGCAAGAGGAAGGGCATCAATTATGCCTGTATTTTCGATATTGTAAGCAGAATCGCTAATTCCATCAATATTGGAATCTGTAGCAGTTTCCGAAAAGCCGCTACCATCAGGTTTTGCCCAGAAATTGCCGCCAAGATATGGACCCCCCATAAAATTCGTTCCCCGAGTCCTTTCCGTGTTCCAGGTATTGTTTCCGCTCTTTTCCAGCTTTACATCTATTGAATTGTTGAAATAATTGTCATACAGCCTGTTGCTATTGGAATCAGACAGCAGAATTCCGCAGTCCGTATTTTCCCTGAGGCTGTTACGGATGATTGTATTATTCTCCGAAGCTTCCATTAAGATTCCACAGAAACTGGCCAGAATCTCATTATCGCGGAGGATATTTGAGCCCGAATTCGACAGATAAATAGCAGGTCCTGAAGAAGAGTTCACATTGTATGCAGTATTATTAATCAAAAGGTTGTTATCTGAAAAGTTTAGGTATATTCCGGAATTCCCGTTGATCCCTGCACTGTTTTTGGTGAGGATATTATTGCTTGAAGACTGAAGGACGATACCGAGGGCATTTCCGGTCACACTGTTGTTGCATAACCCACACCCGTAAACGGAGTCTAAGTAGATTCCCGCTTTCCCTCCGGATTTCATGCCTGTGCCTTTCACCGTAAACCCGCAGATTGTGACATTGTTTGCATTCACATGGAAGATATTGTCATCAGGATCAAGAGCCTGAACTGTAACCTCTTCAGGGTTGATGGACCGGGAGTAGATTTTCAGGCCCTGCACATCCACAGCCACGTTTTCTATATAAGTCCCCGGATAAACGAGAATGGTTGATCCCTGTTCCGCAGCCGAAACAGCCTTCTGGATTGAATCATAATCGGCATCCTGCTCATCATCTCCAACAGTTATGGGCACCGATTCGGGAGGCGTTGAAAGAGGCAGATAATCGATATTTTCAGGGCCTCCTATTTCATAAGTGGTATCGCAAATCCCGTCAAGGTCAAAATCCTCTGAGGTCTGAGAGAAACCTGTACCAGTCGGGTTTGCCCAGAAATTTCCTCCAAGATACGGGCCCCCGACAATGTTAGTACCCGGAGTAAGGGAATTGTTCCAGGTATTTCCTTTGCTAATTCCAAGCTTTACGTTTATAGTGTTGTTAAAATAATTATTATAGATCCATTCCCCACCTTCCAGATCTGGAATGGAAACCCCGCATTCTGCACTGGAAGTTATTGTATTGTTGAGTATTTCAATACCATAACAGGCATCTCCTTGATTAATTCCGATGCTGCAGTTCAAGATCATATTATTATGAATTCTGGTTCCACTCGCCTGAGAAATATCTACCCCGTGAAAACAGTCCGTAATCGTATTATTCCGAATATCTATGCCCCGATCGTATGCATCGATCCCATTGGAGCAATTCGAGATCGTGTTTCCGGATACTACATCGCCTCCCCCGCAGCAGGCGAAACTTACCCCTCCGCCGTTTGAGATTTCATTTTCGGCTATAAAATTATTCGATGACCATGGGCCCATTAAAATGTAACCCTTTTCAATGAGGTTCCCTGTCAGATTATTTGTCTCGCTTCCTTCGCTCAGAGAGATCCCATCATTGAAAAGCAGGTTTTTCGAGATAGTATTATAACTGGCATTATCAAGGTAAATTCCTCTATAGTTTTCAAAAAGTGCGTTTTCGGTAATGATGCAATTGCTGGCGTTTTCAAGGTAGATTCCGCATAGAGGCCGGTAGTTTCCGTATCCCATGGTCTTAAAAATCTCCTCTGCTGCAGAAGTGCGAGCGTATTCCGGAGAAGATTCCCCGCGTAAATTCACAGGGTCTGCAAAATTTCGGGCAATAATTCCCCAGGGATAGTTGAAAGGCTCTCCAGCTCCTGTTATGTTAAAGCCACTGAGAGTCACATTGTCGGCTTTTATATGAAATACGCTTTCGTTTTCATCCAGAGGTTCCACCAGCACATCAGGATTTCCTGATTCCGACCTGACCTTAAGCCGGGTCACATTTACAATAATGTTTTCCCTGTAGGTTCCAGATCTAACTATAACCGTGTCTCCAGAAGACGAATTGGTTACTGCTTCTTGAATTGATCTGAAATCCGCTCCAGAATCGTCATCTACAGTAATTTCCTTTGCGGACGCGGAGCTGTAAACTTCAATCGTGATAAGTGCAATAGCTACTAAAATAATTATTCTGTTTGCTCTCATTAATTCCCACTCCCATGAACCATTCATGTTTTTGTGAACCTGTTTCAAAGCTCCATTTAGTTCTGTTTTGAGAGCAGCCAGATTTTTACCTGTTTTAAATTATTTTAATGCTGTTTTATCTACTTAAGATACTGACCGAATTGAATATGGGGAATTTAAACAGGTTCGGTGAACTAATACAAATGGGAACTGTGAAAACCCTTTTCTGAACCGGGTAATTTTATCGGGACAAATGTAATACTTATCTATGCAAATGTAATACTTATCTATGCAAATGTAATACATATCTATGTAAATGTAATACTTTAGGCAACGTGATAATAATAAATAGATCCATATTTCAAAATATCAATAGTTGCTATTATCCGTAGTCAGGTGCGAGGATTTTTGCAGTGCCCTATGAAAGAAGCTAAGCATACGGGCAGATATAATTATCTAATGGCAACTGGAAAACTACGAGAGATAGGAAGTTAGAGAAGCACGTTTTCTAAAGATAGGCGGCAGAGAATCATAGTTTATAGAGTTTAAAAGAAGGCAAGAGTTTAAAGCACGACATCAACAGCTATCAGTATTATTTGTTATTTCTCCTGTAGAATTAAACCATAAAAAGAGAGGTAAAGAAGGAGGTTCGGCAAGCGGGATATAGTCAAAGTCGCTCCCGTTAACGTAATAAGGCAGGTCACAGATCCCGTCGGAGTCCGAATCTTCAGCAGTCTGAGAAAAACCGGTCCCGTTCAGGTCAGCCCAGAAATTGCCTCCCAGGTATGGGCCCTTCACTATATTTATTCCAGACGTTTTTGTGGTGTTCCAGCTATTTCCTTCACTGTTTTCAGCCTTCACATTTATAGAGTTGTTAAAGTAATTGTTATAGATGCGGTTGTCAGTACTGTAGTCCAGCAAATAGATCCCGGATTCATTGCTGGAAGTTATCGTGTTGTTGAACAGTTCATTATTCTGGCTGTTTTCTCTCAAAAAAATGCCTCTGCTGCTGTTCGAAATTGTGTTGTTATATACCGTGGAACCATAGACTAAAATCAGGTAAATCCCATAATCGCAGTCCGTAATCATATTGTCACGAAGAACAGTCCGTGCCTGAGTGTCATATAAATCAATCCCTGTACTGCAATTAAAGATCTCATTGTTCGAAACGAGGTTTCCTCCCCCGCAGCACGCAACCCCTATCCCTCCTCCGTTCGAAAGCCGGTTCCGGGATATTGCGTTATCCCAGCAGTGTGCGCCAAGAATAACATTTCCCTCTTCAATGGAATTGTTTATTGCCATATTCTTGCTGCACCCTTCATCAATCCAGATGCCGTTTCGGAAATAAGTATTGTTCGAGAGGATATTGTTCATTGAGCCCTGAAGGTAAACTCCATACTGATTTTCAAAAATATAGTTTCTTTCGATTGTGCAGTTCTCGACCTGATCAAGGCAGATTCCTGTCTGAGGACATTCAAACCCGGTCGCTCTCGAGACAAAGATCTCTCCTGAACCGGGCCCGTAAGCCTTTCTCACTTCTGGCATATTATTTACACTCAAGTTGCCTGAACTTCTGGAGATAAAAGAATTTCTGAAGCTGACAGCCTCAAAAACACTGAAAAACTCTCCTGAACCGGTTATGTTGAAGCCGCTGATAGTTACATTATCAGCTTTAACCTGCAATACGCTGGAGTTCTCGTCCCTCGCTCTGATAAAAACGCCACCAGGGTTTTCAGGTTCCGAAGTGACCGTTACCCCCGAAACATTGACAACGATATTTTCCTCATAGTCCCCGGCTTTCACAATAACGAAATCCCCGGTTGTAGAGTTATTTACCGCAGCCTGAATTGAAGCTCCGGGCTCCACATAAATGACCTCTGCACTCCCAACGCCTGCAGAAACCAGAAGCAAAGCAATTCCCAGCGTTGCACTCATTAGCCTGGTAAAACAATCTCCGATAAGTATGATTTTCAGAACTAACCCCCCTCCCAGATAGTTTACACAGCCCTGCAGGTTCAGGATAAGATAAATTTTGAACCGACACTTCCCGTGCATAATGACTATTATTTCTTATGATATTATCAAGTTCATTACTATATATATCAACTGTTACTTTGTTTTTACACGAAAAAAAAATGGCTACCAATCATGAAATTTTCCTACAGAGAAGAAAACGAATTGATCAGATATCCGGTTGGACTTAAGTACAATTTCCAGTATCAATAAATTTTAGTAACTAATTACTTCATTTTACTAAGAAGCTGTCTTAAAATTCAAACCATTTCTGTATTTGGATAGTGGGCATTGTTGATATAAAGTTCAAAACCGTAAATTTATTACATAGGACTTATTCACTCGAGGTATAAATTCAGATACATTAGACATCATGGTTAAAATATACACTTTAGAGATATAACAGTTTAATACTACCGGTTTTCAGTTCAAATGTGTAAGTCCTATCCCAATTGTATTATCAAATTTAATTTTAAAACACGCCCTAAGGCTATCAATCTTTCATTGAGTTCTTTAATTTGAGATTAAAAATTCACAATGTAAGCAATAATTTCATGGTTTGAAGCACACTAAGCAAGAATATCTTCACGTTTCACAATCGAAAAAAGAAATCATTTTATACCCAATTTTTCCTCGGAAAGAAGAAAAATTGGTAGCCTTCACAAGGCTACCTGAATAGTTACATTATTTTTAATGAAAGTCTGAATGGATTGTTTTACATTACGAGTTTGTGAGATTTCAACATCGTAAATTGCTTAGTAACTTTCAGACTTTTTCAATATTCTGGTTTACTTCATTAGTTTCTTCACTTGATTCTTCACTTGCTTCTTCACTTACTTCTTCAGCGTCTTCACTTACTTCTTCAGCTTCTTCACTTACTTGTTTAGTGTCTTCACTTGCTTCTTTAGCTTCTTCACTTACTTGTTTAGTGTCTTCACTTGCTTCTTCAGCTTCTTCACTTACTTGTTTAGTGCCTTCACTTACTTCTTCAGCGTCTTCACTTACTTGTTTAGTGCCTTCACTTACTTCTTCAGCGTCTTCACTTACTTCTTCAGCGTCTTCACTTACTTCTTCAGCGTCTTCACTTACTTCTTCAGCTTCTTCACTTACTTCTTCAGCTTCTTCATTTGCTTCTTCAGCTTCTTCATTTGCTTCTTCAGCTTCTTCACTTACTTGTTTAGTGCCTCCACTTACTTCTTCAGCTTCTTCACTTACTTTTTCAGCTTCTTTATTCATTTCTTTAGTTTCCTTGCAAGTTGGTTTAGTTTCTTTACATACTAATTTAACTTCTTTGCAGACTGGATTAGTTTCCTTACATGTTGGCTTGGTTTCCTTGCAAGTTGGTTTACTTTCCTTACAGATTGGCTTGATTTCCTTACAGATTGGCTTGATTTCCTTACAGATTGGCTTGGTTTCCTTACAGATTGGCTTACGTCCCTTACAGGCTGGCTTAGTTTCCTTACAGGTTGGTTTGGTTTCTTCACAGACCAGTTCACAAACGGGGTCGTTTTCTTCGCAGACTGATTTACAAACTTTGTTAGTTTTATCACAGATTTTCTTACCTTCTGTTTCTAAAACATTTATTGTGGCTAACTTTGAATCTATACCGTTTTCATTACTTACGGTCAGTTTAACTGTATAGACTCCTGCTGTCGAGTAAGTATGAATCGGGTTCTTCTCTGTTGAAGATGTTCCGTCTCCAAAACTCCAGTTAAAAGAAAATGCATTTTCAGACCTGTCATTAAACTGAACTGAAAGAGGAGTATGCCCTCCACTAACGTTGGTATTGAAGTTTGCTACAGGAAATTCGATACCAAGCACGAACTCCTTCTTTGTTGTCACAGTCTCATTAGCCCATGTCTGACTTATATTTCCGTTAATATCCACAGTGCGCATGCCGATGGTGTAACTTGTTTCGGGTTCGAGGCCGGTAGCGTTGAAGTATTCTGCGGAGGTGTTGGTCTGGAAGACGCCGTCAAGGTAGATTTCATAGTAGAAGAAGTCAGGGTCTGTTGGGTTGGTCCAGGTCCAGTTGATCCAGGTAGTACCTTTAGTGGATTGGAGGTTTATTGAGGAAGGAGGTAAATTACCGGGTTTCAGAGCAGTATATGAAATAGAATTATCCCATGCAATGTTGCCTGCTTCGTCCACAGCAGATACATTCACTGAATGAGTGCCTTCAAGTGCTGTAATGTCACCAGTCCAGAGATTTCCACCCTGATTAAGGAGTGAAATATCATTTGCTTTTACACTGTTAACTCCAACATCGTCTGTGGCATTGACTGTAACAGCGATCACAGAGCCGGGGGTGGGGTTTGCTGGATACAAATCAACTGAATTGATCACAGGAGCTACGACATTATCTGTTACAACACCTTTTGTTACATGTAGATTCACAGTGCAAGAATCACCCCCTCCAACACCAGTTGCAACGATTTTGCCAGTGTAATTTCCAGAAACTGCACTTTCAGGTACATCTATTGTAATTAGAATGTTTTCAGGCACCCCTGCCGAAACATTGACTGTTGTTGGATCTACTTTGATATTACTTGTATCAATAACATCACCATTCTCTGATTGGAGTAAAGTCGGTGTTATTGTAACCAATGTTGAGGTTTGAGATGTACTGACAGTAACGTTCTCGGTAATCAGTCCCCCAGCCTTTCCATCTAGGGGCAGGTGTTCTGGTGAAAGCGAGATCGAACTTGTTCCCGAGATTATTTCAAAGGAAGTATCATTAATTCTGGTGAACTGAGATCCATCAGGTAAACTTCCTGTAGATGTAGCATCAACTTTATAATCTCCCATTAAAGAAGTATCCACGAAATAATTTGCATATACTCCATCCTTTGCTTCACCATCTCCGTTGCCACCATTATCATACAGTGTAATCTGTTTAATACTCAAATCTGGGAGAGTAATATTGACATTGACATCAGCTCCTGTGATTTGAGTTCCTGCATCAGAAAGATTAGCAATGATTTTTACAATTTCACCCTGGTTGTACTGGTCTTTATCAGTAGACAGTAACATGGATAGCGTTGATTCCGCGCGGACAGTGACATAAACATCCTCACCACCTGCTGGCATGTCGGTCGCAGTCAATTCCATAGTCCACTTTCCAGGTTCTGGATCTGTGACTTTGTAGATCTTATAAGTGGAACCACTCAAATATTCAATATTAGGATCTGAATCTGCCACAGAGGGATCTACCATCGACCCATCAGGTTTGGACAATACGAGGTCTACATTACTTCCTGGCCAACTAGTACTAAAGGATGCTTTCTTCATTGAGGTGTCTATGTCAACATCTACTAACATAACGTCATTAGTAACCATACTCATGGTGAGCTCGTTAGCAGTATCCAAGGCAAGAACTTTTCCAGCAATTTTATTATATATTTGATTTAGTTGGCTTTCCGAAGGAGTATAAAAGTACATGCCGTCTGTTTCTGTAGCAATATTTTTTAGCAAGTATTCATCAACAGAATAACCAAGTCCAATAGTGTAAACCTTTATTTTTTTCTCTTGTAGAGAGGGGATCACTTTGTCTGGATGCTTTCCTGTATTATGCTGTCCATCAGAAAGCAAAACAATTGCATGAGGACTATTTTTGTTACCGTTATCCTGTAAATCATTTAAAGCAAATTCCAAGCCGCTTCCAATTGCAGTAGTACCTGAGGCAGAAATTAAGCCTATTTTATTTTTAATGATTTTCTTTTCATCATCAGTAAGACTGGTTAGGGGATAAACCTGACTTGCATATGAATTGAAAGATACGACCCCTGCTTTATCCTCAGATCCCATTTGGTCTATGAATTGTTTCGCTGAGTTTTTAGCATTGGAAATTGGTGTACCAGACATGCTACCCGAACGGTCGATAACTAGCACCACATTAGCGTTACCTTCTGCCTCATCTAGTACCGGATGATTCAGTGTGAAACCATCATTGTCAGGACTTTGTTGTTTATCATTTTTGTTGTATGTCCTTACGAATATACTTTTTTTGTCATGTTGTGTGTCACTAGGATTAGAATATGCCCATATTTCAATTTTCTGAGCATCGTCATAGGTATAATAATACTTATATATGGCTTTTTTACCTGCAATTTTTTTGGCACTGATTAACCAAGTGGGAAGATCTTTATTAAGTTCTATCGTATCCCCGTTATAATTTTTAACGTTATCTTCTTTAGAGATTATCCATCTTTTCGTGCCAATATCTTTTATTGCATCTTCTTCATGTTCATAACTTTTTAGTTCTTCTTTTATTTTCGTCCAATCCAATGGAGAATCTTTAGTTTCTTTGTTTGTATTTTTTACGTCATCCCAATTGGTTCCAGTTGCTTGTTTCCATTTGACCTCAAATTCTCCATTGTTCTCCGACGAGAGGCAATAGGCAAACCACTGCCCTTTTAACTTAGACCTAACATCCTCCAGGTTTTTAAAGGAACCTGAACTATATCTTTTATGTCGTATTATTGTTTCATCGAGGGCTTTTTCAGAGTTTAATTTCTCAATTGTAGTCCATTCATCAGTCACAGTCATTTGAAATGGTCCAAGCCCGCCACTAAAGTGAAAATTATCCGGTAAATCTTTATGCCACTCATCAGTAGGATCGTTGCTATGTGCTGCATATCCCCCAGTATTGCCTTCTCCCCATGCTAAGACAGCAAGCATTATCTTAAATTGGTCTTTGGATATCCCCCAGTCATCAACATATGTTAATGAGTCAACCTCTTCACCAATATCATTAAGGAGATCTTCGGGGATCTTCGCAGTTATTTTTAGTGTTTCTCCAGAATCCTCAGCACTGACAACACTCACCGTAAAGGTGAGTATTAACAAAGCGGCAATCACCACACCTAGTTTTTGCTTCACTTTACCACCAACTTTTTACAAGCGTACCCAAGCAATCCAATATTGCTGAATTCTAATTTTGGATCGAATCCATCAGAAATAGAAACTTCTGCATTAGCAGTTCCAGGTATCAAAATTAAAAAAATAACAAAATAACGATTCTTGTACATGCTTTCAAAGTCATTCAACCACCATTCTTGTTTATAAAAAAGCGTTCCACCTCAAAATTAAGATGTATAATCAGGAATATGCAGAGGTCATGCTGTGATGAATTCTCATCTAAACTTTATAACATCAGAACATTAAAAATTTTAATAATTATTACTAATCCAGCGACCGTATATGCTAATTGTGTTTTGGTTTTTATCATAAATATATTAACAACGAAATTTTTCGGTCAAATGATCTCTCAACTTAGATCCAAAGCTCTGGATGAGGACACAAAAAGCACTTACAATAAGGAATAAAACTTACCTCGAAGCTGTCAGAGGTAAAAACTTGCTCAGAAAAAAGACTCTTTTTTAAAGATTACAGCCACTTCACATTTTAAAATGGGTTTTCAGTACTGTATAATAGAAATTAAAAAATATAAAATGTTATGATGGTTTTAGTTATGCAGCACAGTGAACCTAATAAATATAGGATAAACAACTCAGAAATTCATATCACAAATAAGAATTTCCGTATATAACGAAAGAAAAAAGAGCCAAAAAAGAAAAGAAAATAAAGCCGCCATAAAAGCAGCTTTGATTTTACTTAATGATGTGCGTGTTCCTGCTCGATCTGCTCTTTTTTATGCCTGAGATAAGACTCATCGGCTGCTTTCAGGCACCTGTAGCAGAGATCCACATCTTTTTTTACGACTCCCTTTGAGAAGTCAGGGATCTGCAGTTCCACGGAGAAAACTCCGGTTTTATCTCCGCAGAGGGCGCATTTACCTTTTCTGCATGAAGTCTGATTTTTGTTTACAGTTAAGTAAGTTTTCTGGGCGGAATCGAGGCAGGTCTCACAGAGACCTTTCCAGACCCCGTTGGGGTAGGCGAATTTGAGGAGGGGGCGGATAGCCCGGACCGGGATGACGGTCGGGATTGCACGCCCGCAAAGATCACAATCTGTCATTTCTCATACCTCCTTAGAATGGTAATAGTACCATTGCTGCTTCCATTGCCCACTTAATGAAGGGTTCGGGCCAGAGACCCATTGCCAGTACACCGGCCACTGCAACAAGAAGAGAGGCTGCGTATGGGAAAGGAATGCTGACCTTTTTACCTTCGGGGGGAAGGAAGTACATGTATTTCACAAGCCTTGCGTAGTAGAACAGTGAAAGGGCACTGTTCAGGATTGCAATCACTGCAAGCCAGGTCATGCCTGCCTCAATGGTTGAGGAGAAGAGCACGAACTTGGCCATGAAGCCGGCAGTTGGGGGGATACCTGCAAGGGCAAAGACGAAGATCGTCATGGAAAGGGCTGCCAGAGGCATTCTCTTCCCAAGGCCCCTGAAGCTGTCAAGATGATCGGGGATATCGAGGTTTCCTCTCTTTTCCGAGGTTACCATCCAGACAACTACTCCGGCTGCGATAAAAGCTCCTGCTTTCATAAAAGCATGGGCAAGGGCGTACATGATACCGCCTGTAAGAGCCACCGGGGTCATTACCGCAAAAGCCATTGCAATGTATCCTGCCTGTGCCAGGGAGGAGTAGGCGAGCATGCGTTTTACGCTGGTCTGAGCAACTGCGACCACGTTTCCGAAGGTCATTGTTACCACTGCCAGGATTGTGAAAGCAAGCTGCCAGTCAGGCTGGAGGGCTGCAAGAGCCACAATGAAAATCCTGAAGGCTGCCACAAATCCCATCTTCTTGGACCCGGCTGCAAGCAGGGCGGAAACAACTGAAGGGGACCCCTGATAGGTATCCGGAGCCCACATATGGAAGGGCACCAGAGCCATCTTGAAGCCGAAACCTGCAATCAGCAGCACGACTGCAACAAGCCCTATAGGGTTTTGTGTCAGGAGGCCGGAGTTTGCAGCAATAATTGGGATGCTGGTAGTGCCGGTTGCCCCGTAGACAAAGGAAATCCCGAAGAGCATGAGCGCTGCAGAAACCGAGCCGATCACGAAGTACTTCATGGCTCCTTCGAGGGACCTTGCGTTCTGCTTTTCAAAGCCTGCAAGCGCATAGGTTGCAAGACTTGCCAGTTCAAAGGCACAGAAGAGCACTATCAGGTCGTTTGCCGATGCTACAAACATCATTCCGACGGTTGCAAAGAGCATCAAGGTGTAGAACTCTTCTGTGTGCTCGCTGTTTTCAGTGTACTTGATTGAGGCAAGCGAAACAATCAGAGCAACTGCCAGGAAGACCAGTTTGAAAAACTGGGAGAGGGCATCGATACTCAGAGTTTCTGAGAAAATCGAATATCCAACCTGGAAGTCTTCCATCCTCAGAAGCCCGAAGCTTTTAACCGTCAGGACAAGGGCTGCAAGGATTCCCAGGGTTGCCAGGTAACCCAGTACATTCTTAGACCTGGGGGACAGGAAGACTCCGGCCATAAGTACGGCCAGGCCGGTTGCAACTAATACAATTTCAGGTGCAAGATACATTAATTCTTCCATTTCTTACACCCCCAGGACAGCCGCAAGGCTGACTATTGCTTCCGAATTCTTAATCATCATATCAAGCACCGGGCTCGGGTTCAGGCCGAAATAGAGCACCAGAAGGGCAAGAGCTGCCATTGAAAAGACCTGCAGGGAATTTATGTCCCTGACATCCCCGAGCTTCTCATTATACACTCCGAACATTGCCCTCTGCATTGCCCAGAGGTGGTAACCTGCAGTAATCACTATTGCCAGCAGGGCAAATAAGACAAAGCCAGGCAGGTTCACGAAAGTGAAGGTCAGGACCAGGAACTCGGCAATAAAGCCTGTTAGCCCCGGAAGGCCAAGGGATGCCATAAACCCGACCATCATAACCACAGTGAGCATTGGCATCTTCTTTGCAAGCCCTCCGAGGTCGTTAATGATCCTTGTGCCTGTGGTGGCCTGGATTGCACCGGCAGACATGAACAGGATGCTCATGATAAGCCCGTGGGAAAACTGCTGGAACATGGCGCCTGAAACCGAAAGGGTAACAAGGCCGGCTGAACCCAGGGTAACAAATCCCATGTGGCTCAAACTGGAGTAAGCGATCATGCGCTTGAGGTCTTTCTGCCGCAGAGCCAGAAGAGCCCCGTAGACTATGCTGAAAGAACCGAGCAGGCCCAGCATCATGATCATCAGCTTGGGATTACCAGTGTTCGGGAGCATAGGGAGTGAAATCCTGAAAAGCCCGTACCCTCCGATTTTGAGCAGGATAAAGAGTACACTGCCTGCAGTGGGAGCCTCGGCATATGCATCCGGAAGCCACGAGTGGAAGGGGAAAGTCGGCATCTTTGCCAGGAACCCGAAGAGGATTGCAAGGAATATTCCATCTTTCATCAGGCCGGGTTCGAAGAACTGGAACTGTGCGATCAGTTCTCTTATATCAAATGTAGGAACGCCTGTCTGATGCAGGGCTGCGTAAAAGAGCCCGAAGATTCCGAGCAGCATCACTAGAGATGCAACATGCGTGTAGATAAAGAACTTGTAGGACGCATGAGCCCGCTTTTCTCCACCCCAGATATTTACAATGAAGAAGAGTGGCACCAGGGTAAGTTCCCAGAATATATAGAAGACTACAAAGTCAAGGGCTACGAAGACGCCTATGACTGCGGCCTGCATGGTAAGGATCAGCCCGTAGAACCTGTTAGGGGCTTCCCGATCTTCTTTCCAGCTATAGAGGATCATAAGCGGGATAACGAGCGCATTCAGGAGGATAAGAGGCATGGAAATGCCGTCAATTCCAACTGAATAGTTGACCCCGAGGAAGGGAATCCACTTCACAGATTCATAGAACTGCATTGCAGCAGTACTGCTGTCAAAGTTCAGATAGGCGTAAAGGGTAAGGCCCAGAGTCGCAAGCGACCCGACAAAGCCCAATCCTGCAGCCTGGTCTTTTGTTTTTGTGAAAAAGGTCACGACTGCGAAAATCAGCGGCACCAGAATCAACAACGATGCGACCGGCAGCATCAGAGTACCTCCATTATCAATTTAACGAGTATTATTAGCAGGCTCACACCTGCAATTATGACGGTTGCATAGGTCTGGACAACCCCTGTCTGAACCTTCCGGAGTTCTTCACCTATACCAACCGTGAGAATTCCTATTCCTTCCACAATGCTGTCAACGATCACATCAACTACCTGCGTGAGGAAAGCAATAACGCCGTAAACTATTCCGATTGAGAAAAACTCGGTATAGATTTCGTGCTGGTAGTAACGCTTGTAGAGCAGCTTGTAAATCGGGTTCTTCATGGAAGCAAGAGGCCCGAGTTTCACTGCTCTGAGGTAATAGATCACGAAAGCAATTGCAAGGCCTGCAAGGGCGACTATTAACGGGAGCCACAGAATAAAGAGAGGCTCGTGTCCTGCTGCCTCTACAAGCTCGTTTCCGCCTATGCCGGCAAGGCTTCCTATGTCAAGGTTTACGAAACTGTTGGCAAAGGTCTCTTCAAGGAACTTCATGAACCCGGTATGGGTCAGTGCGCCGAAAACAAGGGCAAAGAGTGCCAGAATGGAAAGAGGAATGGTCATAATGGCAGGGGACTCGTGCCCGTGATAGTTGCTTCTCGGCTTCCCTGTAAAGGTCATGAAGATCAGCCTGAAGATGTAGAGGGATGTCAGGAAGGCAGCAGCAATTGAGAATATGTACGGGATCCAGTTGTTGCTGTGTTCTCCGAAGAGGTATGCAGCTTCAATAATTGCATCCTTTGAAATGAAGCCGCTTGTCCCTATTGAGGTCCCGGGGATACCGAAACCTGCCAGTGCAAGAGCTGCAATTGTCATGGTGGCAGCAGTAATTGGCATTACCTTTCCTACGCCTCCGAGTTCCCTCATATCCTGGGTGCCGACTGCATGGATTACACTGCCTGCACAGAGGAAAAGGAGAGCCTTAAAGAAAGCATGGTTGATCAGGTGGAAAAGGGATATACCAACTGCTTCAAGCCCTATTGCCGAACCGAGACCAAGACCCAGCATCATGTATCCGAGCTGGCTGATGGTTGAGAACGCAAGTACACGCTTGAGGTCGTTCATTACAATGCCCATTGTGCCTGCAAAGAGGGCTGTAAAGCCTCCAAAGTAAGCGACTACCATAAGGGAGTCAGGAGCTGCAATAAACATCGGGAAGGTCCTTGCGACCAGATAAACACCGGCAGTAACCATTGTTGCTGCATGGATGAGAGCTGAGACGGTTGTTGGGCCTTCCATTGCGTCAGGCAACCACACATGGAGGGGGAACTGCCCGGACTTTCCTACTGCTCCACCGAAGAAGAGCAGAGTGATAATAGTAAGGTGGCTTATTTCAAAGCCGAAAATGTTTGCCTGCAGAGCCGAAAGCTGGGGGATATAACTGAAGATTTCATCAAAACGAAGCAGGTAAACTCCGTCCTGGAACCCGCCTGCAACCTTAAGAAGATCGGAAGTGAGCACGATTATTCCTGTAAGGAACATTACGTCTCCGATCCTGGTTGTAAGGAAAGCTTTCTTGGCTGCGGCTGCAGCTGAGGGTTTTTCGAACCAGAAACCGATCAGGAGATAGGAACAAAGCCCGACAAGTTCCCAGGAAACAAAGAGCTGCACAATGTTGTCCGAGAGGATCAGGGAAAGCATTGCCGCGGTGAAAAGGGCGGTTTCTGCAAAATACCTGGCCTTTCCGGCATCATGGGACATGTAGCTAACTGCGTAGATATGGATCAGCAGGCTCACGAAGGTGACCATTGACAGCATGACTGCAGCCAGGGGGTCAATTAACACTCCGAGATTGAGCACTGCAAACCAGGAATAGGACTGGCTTACGACTTCTTCGGGGTTTGCCAGCAGCCCGAGGGTAATCGCAAAAGAGATTACGAAGGAGGCAGCAATGGCAAGGATGGGAACGATTGCCCCTCCCGAAGGCATTTTCTTGCCAAAGAAGAAGGTGATCGCAAAAGCCAGTGCCGGAAGCAGGGGGATCAAAAATGCAAATTCTTCCAGAGCCGTTTTTACCACCTCAGGATGTTAAGCTCATCAAGATTAATTTTTTCGTGCATTCTGTAGATTGCCATGAAAATCGCAAACCCGACTGCTGCTTCAGCAGCTGCAAGGGCAATCGAGAATATAGCAAAGACCTGCCCGTTAAGGGTGTCCGTATAGCTTGAAAAAGCCACAAGGTTCAGGTTTGCGGAGTTCAGCATGAGCTCTATACACATGATCATCCTGATACCGCTTTTATGCGTCATTACGCCATAAAGCCCGATTGAAAAGAGCAGGGCTGCAAGGCCTAAATAAAATGTTAAGGGAATAGCAGTCATCTGTTGCCCTCCCCTTTTGCCATGTAGATTGCTCCTATAAGGGATGCGAGCAGGACAATTGACAGGACCTCGAAAGGCACTACATACTGGGTAAAGATCAACATACCTATGCCCTCGATATTGCTCGGGTCAGCCGGATTCTCAGGGAGTTCCGAAACCGTATTCCAGGAAGTCCCAAAAACTCCTGTAACAACAACAGCAACAAAGAGCAGGACTACGAGAAGAGCCGGGAGTCTGTTAATTCGCACCGGACCCACCTCCCAGTTCGCGCTTTGTCAGCATAACTGCAAAGAGGATCAGCACTCCGATTGCCCCGATATAGACCAGCACCTGGACAACTCCCAGGAACTGAGCGTTTAAGAGGATATAACACGCTGCAATGCCGAACATGCACATGATCAGGGAAAGCCCGGCTCTTACAACGTCCTTTGCAATAACAACAAAGATTGCAAAGAAGACTGTGACAACCGCAAGAAGCCCGAAGGCAGCCATTTCCAGAGCTGCTCCGATAGTTTCAATTCCGATCATTTTTCATCACCTTCATCGATATTTACTTCCCTTGCGAGTTTGTCAGGAGTCATGAGCAGGTCTTTATGAGTCCATTTCACCATGCCTTTGGCGTATTCTTTCCCGCTGGAAAGAGCACCTTTGGGGCACTGGTCAATGCAGAGCCCGCAGAAGAGGCAGTGGCCTATGTCGATTTCAGGGAACCACCTCTGTTTGCCGCTGCCAGGGGTAACCGGGGCTTTAATGATCTTAATCGCGCTGTTAGGGCAGGTGTTGGCACAGATTCCACAGCCAATGCATTTGCTTTTGTCGAGGATCTGAAGCCCTCTGAACCTGTCGGAGAGCGGAGTTTCCACTTCCGGGCACAGCCTGGTTACGCGTTCTTTAGGGATGTTTTTAAGCGCATATCTGATGTTTTTAAGAACCATACTCTTAAGCCCCCAGATATAGTCCAAGGCCCACTGCCCAGACAAGGTTCAAAAGGGATAGAGGGAAGAGTTTCTTCCAGCTAAGGTCTACTACCTGATCGATCCTGTACCTTGGGACAGCCCATCTCATTCCGATGATCGTCATCAGCACAAGCACGGTTTTAAGAAGCAGGAAACCTGTGGGGACAATAAGGCCAAGTACCGGGTTGTTTGAGACAAAAGCCGGCACGTTCCAGCCGCCAAGGAAGAGGAGTGCAACAAGGAAGGAACCGAGGATCATATGGATATACTCAGCAAAGAAACCGAGACCGAAACGCATTCCACTGTATTCGGTAATCCATCCTGCGACCAGTTCTTCTTCAGACTCGTTCTGGTCGAAAGGAAGCCTCCCCATATCAGCCATAAGTGCAATAAAGAAAACAATGAATCCGAGCGGCTGCAGGAAGATATTCCAGAGAAGCCCCTGGGCGCTGGCAATTTCCACTATGTTCAGGGAACCTGTCATTATACCAACACTGACAACAGTGATCCCAAGGGGCACTTCATACCCGACCATACGGGCAAAGTTCCTGAAAGCTCCGAGAAGGGAATACTTGTTGTTAGAACCATAGGCAATCATGAAGATCCCGAAAATGGTAAGTGCAGACATTGCCTCGATATAAAGAATACTGATATCCATCTCGGTTACAGCCAGAGGGTACTCGACCCCGTTGATGAAGACTGCACCTACCGGGATTGCGACAAGCATCAGGAAAACCGAGCTCATCATGAAGATCGTGGCGTTGTCAAAGAGCATGCGGTCAGCATTCTTCGGCCTCAGGTCTTCTTTCGTAAAGAGCTTAATAGCGTCAGCCACCAGCTGCAGGAGCCCGAACTTACCTACTCTTGAAGGCCCGTACCTGAACTGGATGTCGGCTGAGAGTTTACGCTCAATCCAGACAGCACCCATTGCTCCAAGGAAGATGGCTCCCACAAGAGACAGGCCCACAAGCCCGCGGATCCAGGGGATAAAGGGAATTATTAATTCAGGGATTTCTATCATTACAATCACCTGTCCGCTTCACTGGTGCAGCCGTCCATACTGCCTGAAATCGCTGCAACGTCTGCAACTGTTGTGCCCTTGATCAATGGAGGCAGAGCCTGAAGGGTCGGGAAGTAAGGTCCTCTGACTTTTACCCTGTATGGCTTGTCTGTGCCGTCGGAGATCATGTACATGCCCATCTCGCCTCTTGGGTCTTCGACTCTGTGGAACACCTCACCTGCAGGAACTCTCATTACAGGAGTCCTTCTGCCGTAAGGGGTCCCTTCAGGGAATAGAGGGCCATTGGGGATCTGGTCAAGGCACTGTTCAAGGATGTAGATACTTTCCCGCATTTCGTTAAGCCTGACCTGCACCCTTGCAAAACAGTCGCCTGCAGTTTCCGTGCAGACCTTGAAGTCGAGGTCTTTATACACAAGGTAGGGTTCATTCTTCCGGATATCGAAAGGAACACCCGTTGCCCGCAGAGCAGGCCCGGAAACCCCGAAGCTCTTTGCAACGTCTGCAGTCAGGACTCCGACTCCTATGGTCCTTTCCCTGTAAATTCTGTCCGAGTAGAACATTCCCTCGTAATCTTCAATAACTTTCTTGAGGTTGTTCAGGATCGGGAGAGCTTTTTCCTTGAACCCGGCTGGCAGGTCGTCGCGTACCCCTCCGAATTTAAGGTAGCTGTGAGTGACCCTTGCCCCGGTGACCATATCAATAAGGCCTACAACTTCTTCCCTTTCCTTAATCGTATACATGAACATGGAC
This sequence comes from Methanosarcina sp. 2.H.A.1B.4, assembly GCF_000979385.1. Lineage (NCBI taxonomy): Archaea > Methanobacteriati > Methanobacteriota > Methanomicrobia > Methanosarcinales > Methanosarcinaceae > Methanosarcina > Methanosarcina sp. 2.H.A.1B.4. The sequence goes on along the minus strand of NZ_JJOV01000082.1, from coordinate 78,464 downwards.
ACGAAGCCGATGAACTCCCCGAACTCTCCCAGACCAAGCAGGTGACTCTGGAGCCTGGAGAGTTCTTCTAAAATAACCCTTATATACTGTGCTCTCTCCGGCGGTTCGATTCCTAACAGCTTTTCGGCGCAGCCCACAAAACATTCTTCGTTTGTCAGGGCTACAAGGTAACAGATCCTGTCAACTATCGTGATTCCCTGAAGGTAGGTCTTGTTCTCCAGGATTTTTTCAATGCCTTTGTGAATATAACCCAGTTCCACTTCAGCATCCATCACAGTTTCCCCTTTCAACCTCAGGTTTAACCTGAAAGGTCCGGGCTGCATGGGATGCTGGGGGCCCAGGTGTACGATCATTTCATTTGGTTCAAGCATTTCTTCCATTTTTCACCCCTCACACCAGGTTTCTTGCGGTCTTATTCGGGAAACCCTCGTAGTCTTTTCGAAGAGGCCACTCACCCAGCATATCTTCGGGGAGCACAAGAGGCTTCAGATTAGGGTGGTTTTTAAACATAATCCCGAAAAGTTCGTAGGTCTCTCTCTCATACCAGTTTGCATTCCAGTATACCGGTACAATAGACTCGATTTCCGGAGTATTCCTGGGCAGCCTCGCTTTCAGCATCAGAACTACAGGATGGTCATATGAAGCTATATGATACACCGCTTCCAGCTCGTTCCTCGGAGGGTAATCCACTCCGCAAACGGAACAGAGGTGGTCGAACTGAAGGGAGTCCTTAAGGTACTGGCAGACTTCTTTTGCTTTTTCCTTATCCACATATGCCCGGATACGGATCGGAGATTCGATCCCGGCTTCGGAAATTGCCTCCGGAAATTTGCCGGTTAATGATTCTATGATTGTTCTGGCATCCATTGTATTCCCTCAAATAAGCCTGAAATCTCCTCAGTATTCCGTTCCCAGGTCTTTTTTGGCTGTTATCTTTTCCTGCAGTTCCACAAATCCCTGGATCAGGGCTTCGGGTCTTGGAGGACATCCGGGAATGAAGACATCGATAGGAAAGAGCTCATCGATATTCTGCACCGTGCTGTAGGACTCATAAAAGGGACCGCCGCTGATCGAACAGTCTCCCATGCAGAGAACCCATTTAGGAGCAGGCATCTGTTCCCAGAGCCTCTTCAGGGCCGGCAGGTATTTTTTTGTCACATAACCACTGATGATCATGACATCCGCATGCCTTGGGGAGTTCCTGGGAATGATCCCGAAGCGGTCAGTATCATAGTGGGCACAGCCCGTAGCGATCATTTCCACACCACAGCAGCCCATTGGCTGGGTCATGAACCAGAGCGAGTTTTTCCGCCCCCAGTTGATAAGATCCTGAGCCTTGGTTTTCTTAAGGAATTTGTGGATTGCACTGGTGGTTGTTGTGATTACGCCGGGGATTTCTTCCGGAGTTTCTTTTGAGTAATTCGTTTTTTTCTCCTTCACTTCACCCATGTAAGGGCCTCCTTCTTCCAGAGATAAACGTATCCGAAGAGCAGTATGAAGATAAATGCAAACATCTCAATTACTGCAATTGAGGTAATCCCATGCCCCTTATAGACTGTAGCCCATGGGTAAAGGAAAAGGACCTCAATATCAAAGAGAACAAAAGCAATTGCATAGAGATAATACTCGACATTGAACTGGATCCTGGCAGTTCCTATAGGAACGGAACCTGATTCGTATGTCGTGTATTTGCTGGCTGCCTTGCTCCTCGGACTCAGTTGCTTTACGATAAACATTGTCATGGGCGGCATGACCAGTCCCACGGCAAGAAATATTGCAACCGGTATATAGCTATCAATTATTCCAGACATTGTATCACCTATCAAAGTGCAGCAATCTGAAACTGCAGTTCCGCATGATCATAATTTTATATTTATAAAGATGAGCGGACAAAAAAACTATATCCGGATTCCCAGGTTATTTAGAAAAACCATAATGATCCGAATACAGGTCCTGTAGGGAATGCCCGTATCCGGGTACCCCCTCTTCCGAATAGGGCCCTTTGAATACAGACACCTGACTGCCGGGCTCTGAAAAAATTATTTTTTTCCTTGCCCTATTTTAGGTAATAAATTACCGAAAGTCAGGGGAAACCCTTCTTCCGGTGGCATGGATTCAATTGCCGTGAAAGTAGTATTATTAATAATTAAGATTCCAGGTAGCTATGCTAGTTCTGCAAATGAATCAGGGGTTATTTATAGCTATTTGCTAGATAATTAATATTATATAAATATTAAGTCTAAATAATTAAAACTCTGTTTTTAAAATATACATATGTTGAAATAAATCAGAGGAAAAGCCTTGACCTGCTGACGAAATTATATATACAACATAAATATGTTATTATCTTTGAACCGCCACAAAATTTTGTGAATAATTTAATATAATGACAACATTTTCTCCGGAAATGGCAAGGAATTATATATATCAGCTAATTATTTTAGTTCCCATTAAAAACCCTCTGAATATAGTATAAATAATAATGATAAATCCCGAGGATAAAAGGCTCTTGAGGCAACCTTTAAAATAAAAATAATAAGGAACTGAAAGTGCTGAAAATTTCCTGCTTAAGTGCGGGAGAGACGGCACTCAATTCCCTTCAAATATGCAGATCAAGGGCATCATATAGAAAAGAGTGATCAAAAGATTCGATTGTCGTCAAAAAAATATAACACTTATCAAAAAAATACTAGAGCGGTTAGAAAAAAAACAATAACTATCATACCATGTGGCATATCAGAAAGGTCATAGTAGCTATATGCAATGGTGTACTGTCATGTGCGTTTACTATTCCCCGGGGATGTATCCATTAAAAGGCAGTACAACAGTTACTCACATCCCTTTGTGCTATACTTCAGTACAATCCCTTAGTAATATATGTACACTTGTACCTGCCTGAACTCAAAATAATCTAAATATTGATGAGGAAAACGGGTCTTCTTGACCATTTGACAGCGTTCTTTGAAGCCATATTATGTTCTGAAAGGGATAAATCCATAGTGCGCTACCGATTACATATTACAACAAGCACATTATCATCAGGGAAGTCCGCTTTCCATTGACCCTGAGAAACTAATATGAGCAAAACGCTATACCAACACATTATAATAAGTCTTTTCACGATAGAAAAGCTGGTGGATCGCATGAAGATAAACGATAATTGTGTAGGATGCGGCCAGTGCGCTTCTTTTTGCAAAAAAGGAGCAATAGAAGTAAGGGGAAGAGCACGAGCTACCGATGCCTGCGTAGAATGTGGGATGTGCATCCCCTACTGCCCTGTAAAAGCCATCGAGGTACCGGCATGAAAACGATTGTAATCGGTGCAGGCCTTGGAGGGCTCTTAAGCGCTGCCAGGCTCTCTAAAGCAGGGCATGAGGTTGAAGTTTTTGAAAGGCTTCCTATTACAGGAGGCAGGTTTACCAATCTTAATTATAAAGGGTTCCAGCTCTCAAGCGGAGCTTTCCATATGCTTCCGCACGGACCAGGGGGCCCACTTGCCCGGCTTCTCGGGGAGATCGGAGCTGAAGTGAGGGTAGTGCGGTCAGAACAGACCACTATACGCGTTCCTCTGAACCAGGGAAAACCCAATTATGCAGAAGGCTTCAAGGACATCTCTTTTATCGAATTTCCATCACTACTTTCGCATAAGGACCGCCTGAAAATTGCTTTTTTGATCGTGAGCACAAGGAAAAATCGCCCTTCAGGAGTCACTCTCGAGGCCTGGATAAAAACTCAGGTTAAGGGCGAATGGCTGGTAAGGTTTGCCGACTCTTTCTGTGGCTGGGCACTGAGCCTGAAAAGCAATGAGGTCCCTGTAGAGGAGATTTTTGAGATAATTGAAAATATGTACCGGTTCGGAGGTACAGGCATCCCGGCAGGAGGGTGTAAAGGAATTATTGACGCCCTTGAAGCCGTGATTCTGGAAAATGGTGGGAAAATATATACCGAGCAGGAAGTTTCAAAAATCCTGGTTGAAAAAGGAAAAGCTGCAGGGGTGATTTCTGAAAGCAAGAAACATGAAGCTGACCTTGTTATCAGTAATCTGGGGCATGCTGCAACCGCTTTGCTCTGCAGCGAAGCCCTCTCAGGAGAAGTGAATGCAGGTTACCTTAAAATGCTTGAGACCATTCAGCCATCTGCAGGCATAAAGATTTGCCTTGCCGCGGATGAGCCTCTGGTCGGGCACTCCGGAGTCCTGCTAACCCCCTATACAAGGCGTATAAATGGGGTCAATGAGGTTACTCAGGCTGACCCGAACCTGGCACCTCCGGGGAAACACCTTACTATGTGTCATCAGTATGTGGCCCCTGAGAACATAAAGAACCTCGACTCCGAAATTGAGATGGGACTTGCGGACCTCAAAGAACTGTTTCCCGGCAAAAAATACGAAGTTCTTCTTATCCAGTCCTACCATGACAGCTGGCCCGTAAACAGGGCAGCCTCAGGTACGGACCCTGGCAATGAGACCCCGATTCCTGGGCTCTACGTCGTAGGGGACGGAGCCAAAGGAAAAGGAGGCATAGAAGTCGAAGGAGTAGCCCTCGGTGTGGCTGCAACCATGAAAAAAATCCTCGGCTAAACCCAGAGAAAAAAAAACAAAACTCAGCAGGTGTTTTACCATTCCACCGGAAAACCCTCCTTTCGTAACCTACTCTAAAAACGTATTCATCCCAGTAACCAACATCTGCAGGAACCACTGCGGCTACTGCGGCTTTAAGCGGGAACCCGGACAACCCGGCGCCCGGCTGATGAAGCCTGAAGAGGTAGTCCCGATTCTTGAAAAAGGAGCAAAGGCAGGGTGCACTGAAGCCCTCTTCACCTTTGGGGAGTATGCAGAAGAGGTACCTGGGTACAGGGAATGGCTTGAAGAGCTTGGATATTCTTCAACCCTGGAATACCTTGTTTTTCTTTGTGAAACCGCAATCGATATAGGGATTCTCCCTCACACGAACGCGGGGATTATGACACGTTCCGAACTGGAAGTCCTCAAGCCCTTAAATGCGAGCATGGGGCTGATGCTTGAGACTACGGCAATTCTGGAAGCCCATAAAGACTGCCCCGGCAAGGTTCCGGAACGCAGGCTTGAGACTATCCGGGAAGCCGGGAAGCTCAACATTCCCTATACAACCGGCCTCCTTGTAGGGATCGGAGAGAGCAGGGATGACAGAATAAAGTCTCTAGAAGCCATCGCAGGTCTGCACAGGGAGTACGGGCACATTCAGGAAGTCATTATCCAGAACTTTTCCCCAAAAGCCGGGACACTCATGGAAAACTTCCCTGAACCTGCAGTGGAAGAGATGATGGATACCGTAGCCCTTGCCAGGCAGATCCTGCCGCGCGATGTGGCAGTACAGGTCGCCCCAAACCTCATTGATCCAAAAGCCCTGATAGTAAAAGGGGTAACGGACCTGGGAGGGATATCACCCCTGACCATTGACTGGATCAATCCTGAGGCCGAATGGCCGGATGTAAAGGACCTGCAGGAAAAGCTCGGGGCCATCCCGCTCAGAGAACGCCTCCCCATCTACCCGCAGTACGTGGAAAAAAGGTGGTACTCGGACAGGATCGGAGAGCTTATAGAGAGGCTCTCGGACGGGGAAGGTTACAGGAAGTTGCCCGAAAAAAGGCACGCGAAGGAGTCTGAAAAATGAACAGTAAAATTCCTGAAGACCTCATAGAACGCGCATACCAGGGGAAGAGCACAAAAGAAGATGCTCTCCTGCTCCTGGAAACACCCCCTTTTGAACTATTCAAGTTTGCAGACGAACTTCGCTCTCTTGCAGTAGGGGACACAGTAACTTACGTCGTGAACAGGAACATAAATTTCACAAGCCGCTGTGTGGGGACCTGCGGATTTTGCGCATTCAGGACAAACGATGGCAAGGTCCTGAGCATCGAAGAAATTATGGAAAAGGTAAGAGAGGCAGAAAAGGCCAATGCCACTGAAGTCTGCATCCAGGGAGGACTGCTTCCCGACGTGGGCCTCGACTTTTACCAGGGGATTGCCGAAGCCATAAAAGCCGAATTTCCGGAAATGCATATTCACTCTTTTTCGCCAATGGAAGTCTACCATGCCTCCCACATCAGCGGGGTTACGGTAAGTGAAGCCTTAAGAAGGCTCAAAAGAAGCGGGCTTGACACCATGCCGGGCACTGCCGCCGAAATCCTCTCTGATAGGGTGAGGAAAATAATCTGCCCTTTGAAAATCAAGACAGGAGAATGGGTCGACGTGGTCAGGCAGGCGCATGCTGCGGGAATTCCAACCACTGCAACCATGATGTACGGGCACGTGGAAACCCCGGAGGAAAGGATAGACCACATGCTGATCATAAGGGAAATCCAGAAAGAAACCGGAGGAATTACCGAATTTGTGCCCCTGCCTTTTATGCCTTACAACAACCCTGTAGGGGAGAAAATGATCAGGGAAGGCAAATATGCCACTCCGGGCCTGGAAGACCTGAAAATCTATGCAGTCTCACGAATTCTCTTTCACGGGCACGTGGACAATATCCAGGCAAGTTGGGTGAAACTCGGGAAAAAATTTGCCCAGTTTGCCCTCCACTGTGGAGTCAACGACCTTGGCGGAACCCTTATGGAAGAAAGTATCTCCAAATCCGCAGGGTCCTGCCACGGGGAAATGATCACGCCCGAAGAACTGGATTGGATGATCCACGGAGCCGGCAGGGTCCCTAAAGAGAGGACTACCCTGTACAGGGAAGTGCATGAGCTGGCTTCCGGGAACTCCCGAAGAATGTCAAAGTGCGGAGCTTCCGAATAAACCAGATGCCCATTACCCTACTTCGGTAGTGGGGAACGATTATTTAATTCCCATTACAATAATAAAAAAACTAATTAAATAAATAGCAGGGCTGGAGTTGACGCATTCCTTCCCCACCTACCTCCTTCGGAGTCGAGGAAGGGTATCCTGCTTAAAAGAGATGAAATCTGAAAGGAACGATAGGGATGTACACGAAAAAACCGGCAACCCCTGAGGCTGTCATTGAGAGAGCACATCAGGGAAAATGCACTAAAGAAGACGCCCTTCTCCTGCTTGAAGGAAACCCATTTGAGCTTTTTGAGCTTGCAAATGAACTTCGAGCCAATGCGGTAGGCGACATTGTCAGTTATGTTGTAAACAGAAATATCTACATCACAAACAAATGTATCGGAAACTGCGGGTTCTGTGCCTACAGGACCGAGACAGGTTATATACTGAGTGTGGAAGAAATCCTGAAAAAAACAGAAGATGCAAGAGCAGCCGGAGCCGTGGAGATCTGCATCCAGGGAGGGTACACCCCGGAAGCTGATATGGAGTTCTACCTGGAAATTATAGAGTCCATAAAATCCAGTTTCCCTGATATCTGCGTCCACGCCCTGTCCCCGATGGAAGTAAATTACGCAGCAGGAATTTCCGGCATGTCCGTAGAAGAAGCGATGCGTAAACTTAAAAAAAGCGGGCTCGACTCTCTTACCGGAACCTCGGCAGAGATTCTTTCCGACAGGGTGAGGAAAATTATCTGCCCTGGAAAAATCAATACCCAGCAATGGATCGATACGGTAACTACGGCACACAGAGCAGGGATTTCCACCAATTCAACCATCATGTACGGACACGTGGAAACCCTGGAAGAGCGCCTTGACCATGTCTTTACTATCCGCAAAATCCAGCAGGAAACCGGCGGGTTTTCGGAACTCATCCCTATGTCTTTTTTACCTTACAACAACCCTGTAGGGGAAAAGATGCTCGCATCCGGAAAGTTCTCAAGCACAGGGCTTGAAGACCTGCAACTTATTGCCATTTCTCGCGTGATCCTGCACACCCATATAAACAACATCCAGGCCACCTGGGTAAAGCTCGGGAAAAAACTTGCCCAGTTTGCCCTGCAGTGCGGTGCAAACGACCTTGGAGGCACACTTATGGAAGACCAGATCTCGACAGCATCCGGCGGCAACTACGGAGAATACGTGTCTCCTGCGGAGTTTGAATGGATGATAAAAGGTGCCGGAAGAATTCCCATGCAGAGGGACACCCTGTACCGGAAAGCAGAACCCAGGTTTCCTTACCGGGAAGGCGTACTGCCTAATTGTGGAAGAGCTGGAATAGGCAGCAGGGAATAAGGAAAAAAGAATCAGGAAAAAAGTATCAGAAAAAAAGAATCAGGAAATTATAAAAAGAGTAATAGTTGCAGGAGTCCAGATGAGAGCCGTCATCCCCTATAAGAAAAGCGGGGCAAAATCCCGATTATCCCCTGTCCTGAGCCTGGAAGAAAGGGAAGAGTTTGTAGAACTTATGTTAAACCAGGTAATAGATTCTCTCAAGGAAGCCGGAATTGAAAAAATCGACGTTCTCAGCCCTTCGGCCTACGGACTTGAGGGCATGACAAAAGCGAGAGTTCTGCTGGACGAAAAAGACCTGAATGAAGCCCTTAACAGGTACCTCGAAGAGGCAGAAGAGCCCGTCCTGATTGTTATGGCTGACCTGCCTTTACTCTCCCCGGACCATATAAAAGGGATAACTTCAACTAAAAAGGATATATGCATCGTCCCCGGAAAAGGCGGAGGTACGAATGCCCTGTTTATAAAGAACCCTTCCAGATACAGGGTAAAGTATTACGGCTCGAGTTTTCTAACCCACTGTTCGATTGCAACCGATTCCGGGCAAAATTATGAAATATATGACTCCTTCCTTGCAGGCACGGATATCGATGAGCCCGAAGACCTGGTGGAACTTCTCGTCCATGGGAAAGGAACTGCAAAAGACTACATTAATCGAAAATTCAAGTTAGAGGTCAGCCGGGGAAGGGTTGGACTGGTCCCTCTTTGAGCCCAATAAGTTAAATGGAAGGACATGGAAGAGTTTTACATCTGTTTCTAACTTTTATTCTTCCATGTTTTAATTTAGTTCTCCCATGTTTTAATTTAGTTCTCCCATGTTTTCCCTTCCATTGTTCATCTCTTCGCCCGGGATTTGTGAAGGAATTATTATATAAGATTGTATAATAGATCCAAAAATTTTAAATAGATAGTATTCACAGTGTGCTATGAATAAAAAACCAAAAAATTCATTGATATTATTGGTTTTTAATTCTTGAACAGATAAGCTCAAATTTGCCTGAATATAGCAAAATCCAGGAAGGCAGTTCACAAAATAGGTGAGCCTGTGAGATCTTTTACAGATGAAGAAAGAGAGATCATAAAACGAAAAATAATTGACCGAGGGAAGGACTGTTTTGCCAGATACGGGATTAAGAAAACAGGCATTGAGGACCTTACCGAGGGTTTGGGAATTGCAAAGAGTTCTTTTTATTCATTTTTTAACAGCAAAGAAGATCTCTTTCTGCAGATATTTAAGGAAGAGCAGGAAGCTTTAAAGGATAGCATACTTGAAAATTCCTTCCTGAAGTATAGGACGGAACCCGATAAAGCTATCAGGGCTTATCTCAGGCATGTGTTGCAGATAGTAGATAACCACCCGATCTGGAAAAAAATTTTCATTGAAAACGAGCACCTTGAACTGACAATTTCCCGGTTCTCCGAGGAAGAAATACAAAATATTCGTAGAGATAACGTGGCAATAATTCTGCCTTTTTTTGAAGAGTGGGCGACGAATGGGCTTCTTATCGATAAACCTGCCAGAATTCTTGCAGAAACTACTCAAGCGGTCCTTTTCCTTATACACTTCAAAAAAGAAATTATAGATGATGATTTCTCAGAAATTATGGACATCTTAATTGACCTGCTGGCAAACAACATCGTAAAAAAAGGAGATAGAGCTCCAGGCAGGAGTTTGAGGGAATAAAAGCCTCCTGTTAAAATATAAATAAATAAATAAATAAATAAATAAGTAAATAAAACTCTTCGTGCAAGGTCAAAAATAAAATTTATGGAGATAACTATAAATAATTTTATACTAAAGCGATCGCATCAAATGGTGCTTTCGGAACATAGTTCACATACTAAAAAGTGTGCAATGGGCAACATAATAAAAAACACATAAAAAAGTAACTGAAAGAGAAGTATATTACTGAGCACGTCGGCACGGTAGCCAATAACTTTAAAGTAGATAAATACAATAATGTGGAAACTGATTCAAAAAATAAATTATATTTAAAGGATAAACCTGAATTCGAATATTACCTTTCTCAAAAAGAAACTCAAGTAATAAAGAATAGACATTGAGCCGAAAAAAGATTAATTAACAGAATATAATTTCCGGAAGCATTGTAATCAAAAAAGAGATATTCAGGAATTCAGGAATTATATTAAAGTCATTAGTTTAAATGATGTAGAATTATATTGGCGAGCCTTTCTATTCACGCCATATATTTGCAAGAGACGACATCTGCTGGTTAAATATCATGATTTACCTTTAAAAGTTACAGGTGAGCTGGTGAGCATCAACATAAACAGATATAAATGTGGATACTGTGGGGCCTGTGTAGGAGTTTGCCCTAAGGGAGCACTCGAACTTGTAGAAACCTGGATTGAAGTAGATGAAAGTATCTGTATCGTATGCGGGATATGTGATCGTATCTGTCCTGTGGGAGCAATCGAGGTAAAGAAATGAAGGCCACATATGATGTTCTGGTAATCGGAGCCGGTCCTGCAGGTTCCATTGCTGCAAAAACAGCAGCTGAAAAAGGGCTTGATGTACTGTTAATTGAAAAACGCCAGGAAATAGGTGATCCTGTACGCTGTGCCGAGGGTGTGAACAAAGAGTATCTTAAAAAACATGTGAAGATCGACAAGCGGTGGATCTGCGCTGACCTTAAAGGCTCCTGTATTCACTCCCCTGACGGTACCAGGATAGAGATGGCTGAGGAAATCTCCGGAGGAGAAGTCGGCTACGTACTTGAGAGAAAGGTCTTTGACCGCGCCCTTGCGGACCTGGCTGCAAAAGCCGGGGCTGAAGTCAGGGTAAAGACAAGAGCTACAGGGCTTATCATTGAAAACGACTTCGTAAAAGGAGCCAGACTCATGCATCTCGGGAAAGAGTATGAGGTGCGTGCCAAAATAGTAATAGGAGCTGACGGAGTCGAATCGAAGGTAGGCAGGTGGGCAGGGATTGACACAGCCCTGAAACCTGTAGATATCGAGACCTGTGCCCAGTACCTGATAGCAGGTGCAGACATAGACCAGGAATACTGCGAATTTTATGTAGGAAACGACATTGCACCCGGCGGCTATGTCTGGATCTTCCCTAAAGGGGAAGGCAAAGCCAACGTGGGAGTCGGACTTCTCGGGAGCAAGACCGGAAAATTCAAGCCCAGACCTGTCGATTACCTCAATAATTTTGTGGAGAAAAAGTTCCCCAATGCCAGTATAGTAGAAATGGTCTTCGGAGGAGTCCCGGTATCCGGCAGCATCGAGAAGACTTCAACTAACGGGTTGATGCTTATAGGAGACGCCGCACGCCAGTCAGACCCGATCACAGGTGGAGGGATCCTCAACGCCATGGACGCAGGTAAGATGGCTGGAGAAGCTGCTTACACAGCCATATCCGCAGGAGATGTCTCACTGGGAAAGCTTGAAGAGGTCTATGAGAAAAGGTGGAGAGCCACGATAGGGCACGATATCGATATGAGCCTCATCGTAAAGAACTGCTTTATCAACCTTAACGACGAGGACCTTGACTCTCTTGCCCATTCGTTAAAAGACGTAAAATTCGAGAGAATGAGCCTCCTTGACCTGCTACAGGCTCTCTTCAAAGCCAATAAAAAACTGCTCTGGGACCTTCGCGTGCTTTTCAAGGATGCAGCAAAAGAAGTGATAAAGAACAAAACGTAATGCCTGAAAAACAGGCATTTTTACTTCTCCCGAGTTTCGCTTCCCGAATTACGATTCGGGATCTCAGGAAATAGGAGATTTCCTGGGAGTTGCACTGCAAGTGCAACAGTACGCAGTCCTTTTCGCTGCGCTCAAGAGGACTAAATTTCAGATATTTCTGATCTGTACAATGTCATTCGCTGTTTTAAGCCGTTTTTGTCACGCTCGACGCAGGAGAGTGGTCTTACAAAGAAAAAACGAAAAAATAGGTAGAATTTTACTGATAAACCTGTGTTTTCCATGTCTCTTTATATTTATTCTTATTTATTCTTATTTATTCTTTTTTGATAGACTGCCAGACAGGCTGGCAGATGCATTTTGGAACCGGGAATTGAAAACCGACTTTCAAGGTATAAGGAAGTGTTTATTTGGCGGGCATGTCAGCTACAACCCTGTGAGACGCAGGGAGAAAATACCAAAGTATGGCATTTTCGGACATTTTAATGATATCAACCGACTGAACGGGGACTGCCATCCTACTGATACTCAATTAATTTTTCCTTCCAGGTTTTACTTGAAGCTGAAAAAATTTTACTAAAAAATCACTTGTTCCAGAACTCCGGCGTAAAGAGCACGATTACGGTGTATACTTCAAGCCTCCCAATCCACATGTTTGCAATCAGGATTAATTTTCCGAGAGGGGGGATCGGGTCAAAAGTGCCCATCGGCCCTACCACATTCAGGCCCGGACCGATGTTCCCGAGAGTGGCTATGGAAGCAGTAACTGAAGTTATGATATCCATACCCAGGACCGAGAGGATAAGGGCGCTTGAGATAAAAATCAGGAGATAGATCACTACAAAGGAGAAAATAGAGTTTATAACCTCATCTGATACGTTTTTATTGTTGAATTTTAAACTTCTTATGGCTCTCGGATGAAGGGACTTGAAAAGTTCCACTCTCCCATGCCTGAGGAGCATGAGGATACGCACAACCTTTATGCCACCGCCTGTAGAGCCAGCACAACCGCCAATGAACATAACAAGGAGAAGAACCATCTTTCCCGATTCGGACCAGAGGTTAAAGTCCGTTGTGGCAAACCCGGTAGTTGTCATGATGGAAACTACCTGAAAGATCGAAAGCCTGAAAGAGTCAAAAAGACCTGTACCAAGGTCGCGATATAGAAGAAGAGTCAAAAGCCCGGTTGCTGCAAGGGTGAGGGCTGTATAGAAGCGGAATTCATCGTCTTTAAGAAGGAAGTCCTTGTCAACATAAATTGCCCTGTAATGAAGAGCAAAGTTTGCACCTGCGACGAACATGAAGAAAGTTATTATGAATTCGACCAGAGGGCTGTGAAAAGCTTCAACGCTCGCTCCATAAGGCGAAAATCCTCCGCAAGCCATTGTGGTAAACGTATGAGTAACTGCATCGTATAGTGAAAGACCTGCAAGCAGGAGAGCAACAACCTGCACGAATGAAATTACAAAGTAGACCATCCACAGGATCTTTGCAGTTTCCCTTATTCTTGGTTTTAGCTTATCTTCCGTTGGACCTGGGGCTTCAGCCCGGAAAAGTTGGCGACCGGCAACTCCGAGTTTTGGCAGGATAGCAATGAAGAGCACAATAATGCCCATACCGCCCAGCCACTGCATCATACACCGCCAGAAGAGAATGCCTTTAGGATGGCTTTCTATATCAGTAAGGATTGTCGAACCTGTGGTGGTAAAGGCCGACATGGATTCAAAAAGGGAATTGAGGGGAGAAATTCCGTCCAGCATGAAAGGAATTGCCCCGAAAACCGCAGCAGCAAGCCAGCCCAGAGCAACAATTGCAAAGCCTTCTTTGCGCATCCAGTCTTCATCGGTTTTGTAGGAAAGCAGGATTAAGCCGGTAAGGACGGTTATCACTATAGAAACAAGAAAAGGCGTCAGACTTTCCCCGTAATAGTATGCTACTCCGAGAGGAACAACCATTAGCATCCCGAGAAGCCGGAGTAAACCGCCAAGCACATAAAAAACAATCTTAAAATTCATGCATATCCTCTGTTTTTGCAGCTTATGACTCTTTTAATGTATTCATATTTATTGAACGAAGCGTAAAAACCCCAGGTTTAACCTGTGGAATATAAGCAATAACTTCTACAATACTCGTTTCGTTATCTTTTTACTTGATATACATCGAAACCAATATAATACTAAGTACTGGTTACGAGAACCGGGTAGCCAATGCAATATCTGTTCACCTTCAGGCTCACCAGGTCATGGGAAATACACCATTTCTAGCTTGAAACTATATAAAGCCGAAACAAGCGACGGAGCAGGACATAGTAGGGCAGGAACTGCCCGAATTGACGCCTTTGGAGACTTCGGAAGGTAGTCTAGGAATTAGGAAACCCGTTAAATCTTTAGATTTAGCGGGAAGTTCACTGCTTACGAGAAAGAAGGGAGAAAACTCCTATGCTTTAGCCAGGAGTAGTTCACCGAAACAACTTCTCAACATGCGGGACAGCGGAAGAAAGAGCAAAAACGATGACTCTATCCCCTTCCCGGATGATAAACTCCCCTTTGGGGATAACGACATCATCATTGTGGACCACCATGGTGATGATTGCACCTTTTGGAAACTTGACCTTGTTGAGCGGTTTTCCGACGATTTTTGACTGCCCTGATGCCGTATATTCGATAATTTCGGCTTTTTCTCCCTCAAGAGTTGCAAGAGCTTCTATGCCTTTTCCCATAGTAAGTTTGAGGACTTCGTTTACGGTTGCTGCTCTTGGGCTTACTGCAATGTCGATTCCCACCATCTCGAAAAGAGGCACATAGTCCGAGCGGTCAGCTCTTGCAATCACTTTTTTGGCGCCCATTTGCTTTGCAAGAAGGGCACATAGAAGGTTCTTTTCGTCGCTGTCCGTAACTGCAACAACAACATCCATGTCCTCGATACTTTCTTCCCTGAGAAGGCTGACATCAGTGCCGTCCCCATTGAGTATAAGAGCATTTTCCAGCACCTCGGCCACTTCTATGCAGCGGCTTTTCCGGTACTCAATAACCTTGAGATCCGCGTTTTCATCCTTATCGATAATCTTGGCAAGGTAGAAACCCACAATTCCGCAGCCAATAAGGAGAATTCTGTTTCTGTGGGGCACTTCGTTCCCGAAAACGCTCTCAAGATCTTCCATGGCTCTGGGCTTGCCAATGATCACCATGTGATCGTTTTTTTTGATAATATCGTCCCCACGAGGGATGATTATTTCGTTTTCCCGGAAAATCGCACTGACAATGCAGCAGTCTTCAAGCTTGAGGTCCTGCATATACTTTCCTACATACCTGTTGTCAGGACGGATGGCAAATTCCATCATCTGAACTTTGCCTCCGGCAAACATTTCCGCATCTATTGCAGAAGGGTTTGAAAGCACCTCGGCAACCTCTGAGGCGAGCGCGAGTTCAGGACAGATCATAACGTCCACGCCCACCTGAGCTCTGGAAGTAACAGGTACATCTATGTAGTCAGGGTTGCTAACCCTGGCAATAGTCTTTGTTTCTCTCCAGCCTGCATGGGATTTAAGGATCAGCTTTGCGGTCATACAGGCGACGATATTAACTTCATCGACCCCGGTAACAGCAACGAGAATATCCGCATCAGGAAGAATACTTGCAAGAACATCGGCGTTTGCGCCGTTCCCTTCCACGACCTGAACATCCAGCTCATCCGCCCGTCTCAGGGCGTCCTCATCGTTCTCGATAACAACCACATCGTGTGTGAGGGAAAGAAACTTTGCGATATGATATCCAACTTCACCTGCGCCGATTACCACTGCTTTCATAAGATTCCCTCGAAGAAAAGACTGTTTGCAAATAGATTATCCTGCTTGCTTAAGTAGTCTTTGGAAAAAAGAAAACGTAAATGGGCGGATTTCTAAGAAATAGTTAGTATAATGAACGTCCTCTCCCTAACCCCCACGCCTGAAGGCTCAAAGATTTGAGGAAGGGGACTTCCCGCTTTCGAGTAAAAACTTATGATACGTGGGAAAAAACAGAAGCCAGAACAAATTTAGAGGCAACTGTTTTTGAGCCTGTGAAAACCTCCAGCTCAGGAGTGCCAGAAATCACTTGTAAAGAGTACCAGTACGGTGTATAATTCAAGCCTGCCAACCCACATATTGCTTATAAGGATAATTTTTCCCAGCGGGAGAAGCGATTCATAGTTTCCCATTGGGCCAAAAAGATTAAAGCCCGGGCCTATGTTTCCGAAGGTCGTGATCGAAGCCGTAACAGAGCTGATTAGCTCGACTCCGAGCAGGGTCAGAAGCATTGAGCTGAAGACAAAGACGGATCTGTAGATTATTCATGGAAAAACCCCGATCTCGTAAAACTTACCGGAATATTTTTTCCACTTCAGAAACCGCAGAAGCCATGGAGAAAATAACTACACGGTCTCCGTTGTTGATAACGAAATCCCCTCTTGGAATGATGGTCTCTTTTCCACGTACTACCATGTTTATAAGAGCTCCTTTAGGGAACTTTACTTTGCTTAAAGGCTTGCCGACAATCCTGCACTTCTCAGAAGCCGTATATTCTATGATTTCGGCTTTTTCGCCTTCGATAGTCGTGAGCGTCTGTATGCCTTTGCCCATGGTAAGTTTGAGGACCTCATTTACGGTTGCTTCCCTGGGACTTACGGCCATGTCTATGCCGACCATTTCAAAAAGAGGCAGGTAGTCCGAGCGGTCAGCCCTTGCAATTACCTTCTTTGCCCCGAGCTGCTTTGCGAGCAGGGCACAGAGAAGGTTCTTTTCGTCACTGTCCGTAACTGCAACAACAACATCCATATCCTCAATATTCTCTTCCCTGAGAAGGCTGACGTCAGTCCCGTCTCCGTTGAGCACAAGGGCGTTTTCAAGCATCTCAGCTACTTCTATGCAGCGGCTCTTCCTGTGCTCAATAATCCTCAGGTCAATGTTTTCTTCTTTGTCGATAAGTTTTGCCAGATAGATGCCTACAATTCCACAGCCAATAAGAAGAATTCGGGTTCTGTGAGGCACCTGGCTCCCGAAAACATTTTCAAGGTCATCCATGGCTTCTGGCTTGCCCACAACTACCATGTGGTCGTTTGCCTTGATTAAATCGTCTCCATGAGGAATTATTATTTCACTATCCCGGAAAACCGCACTGACGATGCAGCAGTCAGCAAGCTGAAGGTCCTGCATATGCTTTCCCACAAGTCTGCTTTCCGGATTTATTGCAAACTCAGTCATCTTTACTTTTCCCTCGGCAAACATTTCCGCATCTATGGCAGAGGGGCTTGAGAGCACATCAGCAATTTCCGATGCAAGCGAAAGTTCAGGACAGATCATAAGGTCAACGCCAACCTGAGACCTTGACGTAACTGGTGAATCTATGTAATCAGGATTGCTAACCCTCGCTATGGTTTTAGTATACTTCCAGCCGGGTTTACTCTTTGTAATCAGCTTGGCAGTCATGCAGGCAACGATGTTGACCTCATCAACGCCTGTAACGGCCACGAGAAGGTCAGCATTCTGCAGGACTTTTGAAAGAATATCAGCGTTTGCGCCGTTCCCTTCAATTACGAGCACGTCAAGTTCATCTACTCTTCTTGACGCGTCCTCATCTTTCTCTATAATTACCACATCATTTTTAGGAGAGAGGGCTTTTGCAATATGATAGCCTACTTCCCCTGCACCAATAATTACAGCCTTCATAGAACACCTTCAAAAAAAACTGTTTTTAATGAATCTACCACTGCAGAAATGATTGAACCAGAAACAATGAGCATAGGGCGGATAAAAATAAAAGTAATTAAGGCGAAAGTAGTCAAAGTAAAAATAACCGAAGTGAAGGTAGTCAAAGTAAAAATAACCGAAGTGAAGGTAGTCAAAGTAAAAGTGATCAAAGCTAAAATAATCATAAAAAAGATACCAGGCATAATGTTGAAGTGTAAAATACTGCCCGATACATTATCAGTTGTAGTAAAATTAATCAGCGTGTTTACCATCTCTGGAAATTAAAAGTTTTGCAAACCAGAATTTCTCAAACCAATTCTTTTGCGAATTAAATATGATTCCTAGCCATAGAATTAAACGGGTATATATAAATGTTTTCAAGCTCCCGATATAGAAAAGAATCTAAACAAAAACGAATTATATAGAGAGAATTATTGATCGAAACAGAAAGTTAAAAGAAAAAGAAAAAGAGAAAATTAAAAAAATACCTGAAAAGAATTGAAAATTGAGCCAGAAGCTTTATTCTCAACCCTCTAAAGCATCTTTTACCTTTTCAAAAAGCCCCTTACTCTTTTTGGACTTCTCGCCTTTTTGCTTCTCAGCTTTACTCTTTTCCTCTCCTTCAGGCTTCTTTCCATTGCTCAGGTATTCGAACTGGCGGAGAAGCTCCTTTTGTTCCTGAGTAAGTTTTGTGGGAGTCTTGATTATTACTCTTACGAGCTGATCTCCTTTACCGTGCCCTTGCAGGTGCTGTATACCCTTGTCCTTGAGCCTGAAGACTGAATGGGTCTGAGTCCCGGCCGGGATGTTCATTTTGACATTACCGTAGAGGGTATCAACCATAACGTCCGCTCCGAGTGCAGCCTGGGTGAATGGTATTGACAGTTCGGAGATTACATCGTAATCGACCCGCTTGAAATACCTGTGTTCCATCACATGGAGGATAATATAAAGGTCTCCGGAAGACGCTCCTGGTTCTCCTGCATCCCCTTCTCCGCTGAGCCTGAGGGTCATGCCTGAGTCTGCTCCTGCAGGTACGTTAACTGTTATTGTTCTCCGGCTCCGGACTCTGCCTGCACCGCTGCAGACGGAACATGGCGACTCAATCATCTGGCCTCTGCCGTGACAGGTACCGCAGGTGGTGGTGCTCACGAACTGCATTCCTAAAGTTGAACGGGTAGTACGGACCTGCCCTGTACCGCCGCAGGTAGGGCAGCGCTTTGGGCTTGTGCCCTCTTTTGCACCTGTTCCTGAGCAGGCAGAACACCTTTCTGTCCTTGGAATATCAATGTCTTTACGGACTCCAAAAGCAGCTTCCTCGAAGGTTATATAGAGGTCGTACTGGAGGTCTGAACCTCTCCTCGGCCCCATAGGACCCCCTCTTCTACCGCCTCCGAAAAACATTTCAAAAATGTCTCCGAACCCGCTGAAATCCGCGCCCCGGAAAATGTCCTCTGCACTATATTGGCCATCAATTCCGGCATGCCCAAAGCGGTCATACTGAGCCCGTTTTTCAGTGTCTGAAAGAATGGCGTAAGCCTCGGATATTTCCTTGAATTTTTCCTCAGCCCCTGCTTCTTTGTTCCTGTCAGGATGGTATTGCAGTGCAAGCTTTCGATACGTCTTCTTTATATCTTCGACTGGGGCGTCTTTAGATACTCCGAGAATTTCATAATAATCACGTGTTGTAGCCATCAGGATTCCCTGTTGTTTTAAAAAAGGATAAAAGTCCGGAACCTGCAGGCAGGTTTCCGGTCATGCCTACGAATAATCAGGCGCTTTTTGTTAGTGTTAATTCTTCTTTAATTACTTACGCTTTTCGTCGTCAACTACCTCATAGTCGGCATCAACGACTGTCTCGTCAGGACCCCTTGCGTCCGTGCTTCCTGTTTCGCCTGCAGCCTGCTGGGCCTCCTGAGCTTTCTGATACATGGCTGTCGAAATCGGATATACGGCTTCCTGAAGAGCCTCTGTCTTTGCCTTGATATCTTCAATATCCGTGCCTTCAAGGGATTTTTTCAGGTCTTCGATTGCAGCATTGACCTTTGACTTCTGGTCTTCGGTAGCTGCATCTCCGGCTTCCTTGATAGTCTTTTCTGCGGCATTGATAAAGGCTTCGGCATCATTTCTTGTCTCGACTTCTTCCTTGCGCTTCTTGTCCTCTTCGGCATGCAGTTCCGCATCCTTGACCATGCGCTCGATTTCGTCATCAGAAAGTCCGCCGGGTTTCTTGATGGAAATAGACTGTTCCTTGCCTGTGCCCAGGTCCTTTGCACTCACGTGCAGAATCCCGTTTGCATCAATGTCAAAGGTAACCTCAATCTGAGGAATACCTCTCGGAGCAGGAGGTATGCCATCAAGGGTGAACCTTCCAAGGGTCTTGTTTTCGGAAGCTATCCCGCGCTCTCCCTGCAGAACATGGATCTCGACTGAGGGCTGGTTGTTAGCAGCAGTTGAGAAGATCTGGCTCTTTTTAGTAGGAATGGTGGTGTTCCTCTGGATGAGCGGGGTTGCAATGCCTCCAAGGGTCTCGATACCCAGTGTAAGGGGATTAACGTCGAGCAGAAGGACATCTTTTACCTCTCCGCCCAGGACTCCTGCCTGAATGGCTGCACCGATTGCAACTGCCTCATCAGGGTTGATGTTCTTGTAGGGTTTCTTGCCTGTGAAATTCTCTACAAGTTCAACCACTGCAGGCATCCTTGTTGCGCCTCCGACAAGGATCACTTTTTCAAGGTCATTTGGTGTAAGCTTTGCATCGCTGAGTGCGCGGCGCATGGATACAAGAGTCTTTTCCAGGAGGTCTTCAGTCATCTTCTGGAACTGGGCTCTGGTCAGGTCAATATCCATGTGCTTTGGTTCCCCATCAGAACCGACTGTCAGGAAGGGAAGGTTGACGTTGGTGCTGGCAACTCCGGAAAGCTCTATCTTAGCTTTTTCAGCAGCATCTTTCAAGCGCTGGAGTACAGCTTTGTCTTTGGATAGGTCAATTCCTTCTGTTTTCTTAAATTCGGCGAGCAGGTAATCAATGATGCGCTGGTCGAAGTCGTCGCCTCCAAGGTGAGTGTCTCCGCTTGTGGACTTTACCTCAAAGATTCCGCCTCCGAGTTCCAGAATGGATACATCAAAGGTTCCGCCTCCGAGGTCGTAGACAAGGATTTTGTGGTCCAGATCCCCCTTGTCAAGCCCGTAAGCAAGGGCTGCAGCTGTCGGCTCGTTGATAATTCTGAGGACTTCAAGCCCTGCAACTGAGCCTGCATCTTTTGTAGCCTGCCTCTGTGAATCGTTGAAATAAGCGGGAACTGTGATCACAGCCTGCTGTATTGACTCTCCAAGATAAGCCTCTGCATCGGATTTGAGCTTCTGGAGGATCATTGCAGAGATTTCCTGCGGGGCATATGCCTTCCCATTAAGTGTGACTTTGTAGCTGGCTTCTCCCATGTGCCTTTTAATGGAATAAACAGTGTTCTCAGGGTTTGAAATAGCCTGCCGCTTTGCGACCTGACCCACAAGTTTTTCCCCTTTCTTAGAGAATCCGACGATTGAAGGAGTTGTTCTGTTGCCTTCGGCATTCGGGATCACAACAGCTTCCCCACCTTCCATCACTGCCATACATGAGTTAGTAGTACCAAGGTCAATACCCAGTATTTTTGCCATGTTATATCCTCATAGTAAATTATCAATTAATTATTTAGCTAAATTATTTAGTCAGAGGGATTTAGTAAAATTACTTCTCATTTAAGCTACTTATGAAAGTTATTTAATAAAGTTATTTAATAAAGTTATTTAATAAAATTGGTCTGTTACTAACAGGATTAATTCAGTCTTTAGTTCTCTGTCTCTTCAGGGCTTTTGGCCACTGAAACCATGGCGGGTCGGACAATCTTCTCGTTCAGTGCATATCCCTGTTTGTAAACGTCAACTATAGTATTGTCCGGAACTTCGGAGGTTTCTATGTGCTGGACAGCCTCATGCTTGTGAGGGTCAAACTCGCCTGCCTTTTCGCAGATTATTTTCTCAAGCCCGTATTTTTCCAGGATAGAGAAAAACTGCTTTGAAAGCTGCTCGATTCCACTTACAATCGAGCCCATATCTTCTGCAGTCCGTGCAGATTTCAGGGCACGTTCGAAGTTATCGGTCACTTCGACAAAGTCCAGAAGCACCTGCTCAAGCACAGCTGTTCGGTTTTCTTCCATCTGACGAACGGTTCGTTTTCTGAAGTTATCAAAATCAGCTGCAAGCCGGAAAAGCTGATCCTTGAGAAGTTCGTTTTCCTCTTTACAGACAGCTTCAGGACTCTTTTCAGTTCCGGAACTTACAGGTTCATTTTCAGAACTTACTGTTGTTTCATCGGCTTTTTTAGCCGAAGATCCAGAGTTCTGAGCTCCGAAATTTCCAGCCTGTTTCTGGTTATCTTCTTTAGAGTGCATATTTTCCTTTTTACTGGACTTCTTCATTTATCGATACCCCTAAAATTATTGCAACTGTTACACTCGTCTTGATCTGTGATTGTTTGTAATTCTATAAATACTTTTTGGGGTCGCAGGGGGCAGATCTCCCTGAGAAAGCAAAAAAAATAAAAATCAGTAAAAGTGGTTCTGAAGTTTATAAGATAGTGCTTTGAGCATTATGACGCCTGCAATCATGCAAGCCGCGACTGCCGAAATTACCTGTTCCCATCCAAGAACGGAAATTCCTCCTCCTAACGCAAACTGCACGCCTCCTACAAGGGAGACAAACACGAATGAAAGCCCAAAACCTGCAAGCGCTCCACCTATAAGGGAACTCAGAGTGTCCAGGCCCTGTCTCTCATAGAAAACCATTCCCCCTATAAACACCACGGCAAAGATCATGAGTACAAATGCAGACGGCAGGGGACTTGATTTAGTAGAAAATATATCAAATAGCCCGAGCCCCATGTCAACGAGGAATATGCCCATGAGAACCGCAATAGAGAGGGTTTTGACAAAAGGATTTTCAAACAAAGACTGAGAATTTGGGTTTCTGCTGTTGATTTTACCAGCCACCATCAAGTATTACAATGTTTATCATAATGTTTACCTTTTAAGCTATAAACTATATAAATTATATAAATCTTTACTTACGTAATCGGCTTAATTTCCTCTGCTCCACTTTATCATTCAGATTCCCTTATTAATTTATTTACCTAACTTTAGATCGCCCGTTCCCGTGTTTATCAGTGTTTTCCATAGTTATAGAGTTAGGTAAATGTAAACATTCACACTGGGCCTGTTTCCGAAAATAGAATTTTGTTTTGTTTGACTTCCGTTTAGTTCTACCGCTTTTATTTGTTTGTTTCTGGTTGGTTTCTTGCTGACTCCCCCGATCTTTTTTACTTATTGCTTTTTTCTCGCCTTTTTTGTGGAAAAGGCAGCTTGAAGGTGAGAGTGGCCGAAGCGGTGTGAGATAAGAAGTGACTTTTTTCAGGGTATATTTCCTTCCGTGCAGGACAAAAAGTAATATAAAATGACCGGGTGTTTCTTCTCCGATGAAAATCCTGGTTGCAGAATTCGCTGTCGGCACGGATATCGATAAGTCCCTGATTCCGGAAGGGGCAGCTATGCTAAAAACACTTGCCGAAAGTTTTGTTCGTGTGGGGCATGAGGTGTACTACCCATCTGCAGGTACAGAAATAGGTACAGGTACATCATTGAAATCCACGGCTGAAAGCTTCAGGCAGGTAGTTGAAAGGGAGGCAAAGAAGTGTGATGCCGGACTGCTTATTGCTCCTGACGGAATGCTTCCAGAACTGAACAGGATCCTTGAAGAAAACACCGTAAACCTGGGGTGCTCGCCGGAATCGGCAGCCTGCTGTGCAGATAAAGTCCTGTGCACAAAAGCCCTGAAAAAAGCCGGAATTTATGCTCCCGGGATTGCGGAAAAAGCTGAAAAGGGCAAAAAGTATGTCATAAAACCAAGATTCGGATGCGGGGCAGAGGCAACAGATCTTGTTACGGAATTCGAAAAGACAGAAGAATTCATTGCAAGTGAATATATTGAAGGAAAACATTTGAGCGTAAGCCTTATTGCAGGAAAAAAGCCGCTGCCACTTACGGTAAACCGCCAGTTCATCGAGTTTGAAGAGAAAAAGGACAGGGAAGGAAAAAATCCCGAGAAAAATAGAGTTTCGGGCATAAAATACAACGGCAGCCTGACTCCTTATAAGACTTCCAGAAAAGATGAACTCTATGAAACTGCAATCTCGACAGTAAAATGTCTGGATTGTTTTGGGTATATGGGTGTGGATATCGTACTTTCGGATCGTCCTTATGTCGTGGATGTAAATCCAAGGCCTACAGCCTCATTATTCGGGATTAGCAGAGTCATGAGGGAGGAGATAGGCGAACTTATTCTTAAGAATAGATTCGGAGAACTCCCTGATTCAGTGCAAATCGAAGGGGAATATCACTTTTCAAAAGATATGCTTGGCGAGCTTTTCGGAAGGAATTGAAAATAAAGAAAATGTGAATAATTACATACCTGGAAAAACACGGAAAGGAATTAAAATGCATTCAAAAATTATAGGGCTTGACATTGGAGGAGCGAACACAAAGCTTGCTTCCTCGGACGGAACTCTTGTGGAACTTCACTACCTGCCTCTCTGGAAAAATACCAGGCTTCCGGAAGTTTTAAAAGAAATTGCGCAAAGGCTAAGGCCTGAAAGAGTTGCTGTTGTGATGACAGGAGAGCTCGCGGACTGTTTTGAAGACAAAGAGCAGGGCATCCGCTTCATAAAAGAAACAGTTGATTCGGCTTTCGGCTCCGAAAGGGTCTCGTATATAAACAGCCAGGGAAGGTTCCAGAATGAAGCTGAGAACTTGAGGGAGCTTGCTGCCGCGAACTGGGCAGCCTCAGCCAGGCTGATAGGGGAAGAGGTAGGAGACTGCATTTTTGTTGATATTGGTAGTACCACAAGCGATATTATTCCGATCAGATCAGGGGAACACAGGGCAGGGCTTACAGACTTTGAACGCCTGCTCAGGAGCGAACTTGTATACGCAGGTACCCTCCGAACAAACCTCGCCGCACTTCTTGAAAAGGTAAAGCTTGAGAAAGGTATGTGCAGGACGTCCTCGGAACTCTTTGCAACGACAGCAGATGCTTATCTCATACTCGGGAAGATCGATGAAGATGCGTACACATGTGAGACTGCCGACGGGGCAGGCAGGAGCAAAACAGATGCCATGCGCAGAATTGCAAGGCTGGTCTGTGCAGACCTTTCAGAGGTAGGGGAGAGGGAAATATACGAGATCGCAGAGCAGGTAAAAGATAAACAGATCTCTGTCCTGACTGAAGCTATCTTAGAAGTTGCGGAAAGAAATGGACTTAAGAAGATTGCATCAGCGGGCCTGGGGGAATTTATGATAAAGGAAGCTGCAGAACGGCTTGGATTTGAATGCGTATCTGTTTCCGGGCGATGGGGAGAAGAGATCTCAAAGGTATTTCCGGCATATGCTGCCGCCCGCTTACTGGATGCCGAAAAACCAGGAAACTGAAGCTCCAGGACATCTATTTCCCTGAAGAAATTAACAGTAACTGAAAGCTATAAATGGAGAAAAACCTTAACAAATGAGAAATCTCAATGAAAGCTATGAGGGTAGTTATCAAAGTAGGAGGAAGCCTGATCAGTGAAGCTCCGGAACTTATTAACAGGCTCGTAAAAGAATTTGGCTCCGGACATTCAGGGACTGCTCCTGACAAGCAGGTTTCCGAAAAGATTAATTATTCCATCCTTGTCGTACCAGGAGGAGGGGTATTTGCAGATGCCGTAAGGAGAGCTGACGGGAAGTTTGGACTTGGAGACGACGCAGCTCACTGGATGGCTGTACTTGGTATGGAGCAATACGCCTGCTACCTTCAGGACAAAAGCAGTGCAATGGGTACGGATTCAATAACAGAACTCCCTGCCGGCGTTTCGATTCTTTTTCCCTACAGGCTGCTGAAGGCAGAAGACCCTCTGCCCCACTCCTGGAGCGTAACTTCGGACACAATCGCTGCCTGGGTTGCGAAGCAGACAGGAGCCCTGTTCATTAAGGCTACGGATGTTGACGGGATTATCAGGGAAGGAAAACTGGTCAGGGAAATTTTCACCTCCGACTTTTCAGAAAACTTTGAAAGTTGTATCGACCCTTTCCTGCCCGGATTCCTTCAGAAAAACAGGATGGGGTGCAGAATTGTAAACGGTAAATTTCCGGAAAGGGTAATTCAGGCAGTGTACGGGAAGCCTGTGCCCTGTACGGCGGTAAAGGGGAATATTTAAATTGTATATCGTATATGACTAGGGAGAGAAGCAAGCCGTGTCCAAAAAGCATCATTACATTCAGTTCATCAGACTTGTTGATGTTAATACAGGTGCCGATAAAAGCAGGATACTGAAGCTTTTGAAAAGTGCCTGATTCACCGGTTAATTCATTTTAGTTCACTATAAAGAATAAGGAATAATTAAGGAGAAGAAAAATGTCGTCACAGAAAATTGAATACTGTACCTCATGCGGAATCCGTCTTGTGGAAAAAGGCTATGTGAAGTTTCCCTGCCCCCAGTGCGGAGCAGAGATCGGAAGATGTACAAGCTGCAGGCAGCAGGGTAACGTATATACCTGTCCTAAATGTGGATTCAAAGCTCCGTGATTTTGGGCAGAGTGCCGAAAGATCCAGAAGCGCATTGTGAAAGCAGCTTGAAATTGGTCAATAGGGATCATCTAACAAAAATTACAAGAGGGATTGAAATGGGCGAAGTTGCAGCAAAAATGAAAATCATGCCAGAAAGCATTGACACCGACCTTGTAGAGCTGAAAGAGAAGCTCAAAACCGCAATTCCGGCAGGAGCCGATCTTCACGGGGACATAGTCGAAGAGCCAATAGCCTTTGGATTAAAGGCCCTGATTCTTACGCTGATCGTTAACGACGAAGAAGGCGGAACCGAAGCCGTAGAAGAAGCCTTTGTAAAAGTTTCTGGTGTCGAGAACGTCCAGATTCTGGAACTCTACCGTATCTGAGAAGGAAAAAAGAACCGGACACCTGTGTTCGGAAAATCTTTTTTCACTATTCTCTTTTTCGTAAAAGGGCTCGTAGATCAGGGGTAGATCGTTACGTTCGCAACGTAAAGGCCGCGGGTTCAAATCCCGCCGAGTCCACTAAGAAAGTAAATCGATAGAAAAAACCTGTAAGTAAATTAGCAGAAAAAGTAAATTAGCAGAAAAAGTAAATTAGCCAGAAAAAACTTAAGGATGAACAGGGCAGAATTACTCTACCTCAAAAATAGCCTTTTTCAAGTATATTCGTCCCTCCTTCTACTTTTACTTCGTTTTCTACAAACTGCCAGGCAAGTTAGCGGTGGCTTCCCGTGACCTGTATATTAAAAAGAGGTTTCCGAGGTAAAAGAAGTATTTTTCATCCCATGTTGGGTATTTCTTCATAGTAGTAGATCTCCCTTAATAGCAGCAGCTGTTTACGTGTTGTTTTTTATCTGGTTGGCAGGCAGGCTGCAGCCATGTGCGGTGATTACTTATATTGTCTTCAGCAGGCAGAATCTCAGACTATTTGATACTAGCTGTTGAGCTCAAATAGATAAAAATGACAATTAAATGACCAGAATATATTGTTAATTTTTTTAATAAGTTGCTTAAATAGTTATTAGATACTAAAGAAAAGTTGACCCCCCAAGATACCGAAAATAGAAGAGATTCAGTATAATACAGTCTAAAAAATGCAAAGAATTAAATACAAATAACTCTTTATAAATATTCGTTGGGTAATCCCACGCTAGAATAACCCCCTCAGTTGGCCAGGGAAAATTGAAGCTCCCCTGGCCGACTATAAAATAAAAGATTAATTTTAAAAGGAGACCTTTTCAGTTAAACGCCTCTATTTATATGGTATTTTACGCCTCTATTTCTCTTCATCCTATTTTCTGTGCTTTTGCTTTCTTGATGCTCATCCTCCGGCAGAAGAAGTAACATACGGAAAATTAATTATTCTCAGAAAAGCTCATTGAAGTTTTTTCCGGAAAAACGATATCTGAAGAACATCCGGTTTAAGAATATCCGGATCTAAACTTTACAAAATCCGGGGACACATCATATACTTTTTAAATAATGGATACCTAACAGACCAGAGTATATATTTTTGCAATAAAACCCCGATACGTCGGATTGAAGGGTGGAAATAGCGGAAAAATGGGAAGATCCGCAAAAGGCTATTTTTAACCCTGTTTTTAAGCGAAAATATGATTCTCGCTCTGAGATCTAAGAGACTAAGGCAAAAAGTGAAAAATGGGGGACTGGAAGTTATTAAAAGTAACAGCTTTCCCGAGAAAAAAGAAGAGGCTGGGGAATTAGAACCTGAAAACTCAATAGAGCTGCACGAAAAAATAATAGAGCACTTTCCTTCGGAGAACCCTAACCCTGTCCTCAGGATAAAAAAGAATGGAAAGGTTCTTTATGCCAATAGAGCAGCCTGCATTCTTCTTGAGCACTGGGGTATAAAAAAAGGAGAAGAGCTTCCTCAATCACTGAGGCACGGTATAAGAAGGATTCTTTCACAGAAAAAGCCTGAGAACCTTGAAATCAATATAGAGAATGCTACGTATGCTCTAAAGCTTTATCCTCATTCGGAAGATGGGTACACAGACATCTATGGGTTTGACATAAGTTACAGGGTACGGGCTGAAGAGAAATTCAGGTCCCAGCATGAGAGACTGGAAAAACTTGTTGAGCTAAGGACCCTTGAGTATATAGAAGCAAACGAAAAACTTGCACAGGAAGTAACCGAGAGAAAGAAGATTGAAAAAACCCTTCGGAACAATCTCCAGTTTCTTGAGACACTTCTTGACAGCATTCCAAGCCCTGTATTCCAGAGGGGTCTGAATGAGAATTATGTAAACTGTAACGAGAGTTTAGCCAGGCAAATCATGGGGCTTCCAAAGGAGATGGGCATAGGGGGATCATTCTCTGAGTTTCAGAAGAGGGTTCCAAAAAAGCTGGCTGAGATCTATTACAAAAATGACAGGGAACTTCTGGATAATGGGGGAAGCCATTACTACGAGACCAGGGTTATCTGCGCTGACGGTGTGAGCAGAGACTTCCTGTTCCATAAAGCTACTTACGAGGACAGTTCCGGAGAGATTGCCGGAATCGTGGGCGTAATGCTGGATATTACCCCGCGCAAAGAAGCTGAAAAATTTTTAAGGAAAAGTGAGGAGAGATACAGGATTGCTGCTGAGCAGACAGGGCAGCTAGTTTATGATTATGAGGTGGAATCAAAACAAATTGACTGGGCGGGAGCAATCCCACAACTTACAGGCTACAGCCCTGAAGAGTTCAGGCAAGTAGACCTGGAAAGCTGGATAGAACACGTCCATCCGGAAGACCGAGAAAAGGCATGGGAAATACATGAAAAGTGTATGAAAAACGGGGGGAAATACCTTGGAGAATACAGGTTCAGAAGGAAAGACGGAAGCTACTTCCATGTAGAAGATAGCGGCGTGTACATTCAGGAAGACCTTTCCCAGGTTTACCGGATTGTCGGAGTGATAAAGGATATTACAGAAAGAAAACTTGCCCGCGAAATCCTTGAACGAAGCGAGGAGAGGTTCCGCATAACAGCCGAACAGACAGGGCAACTCGTTTATGATTATAACGTAAAAAATAATCACAGTTCCTGGGCAGGAGCAGTTGAAGAACTTACAGGATATAGCTGTGAAGAATTTCAGGGCTTCACTCCCGAAGTATGGGCTCAGCACGTCCATCCTGAAGACCGGGAAAAAGCAGTAAAAGCCCACGACGAGTGCATAAAAAATGGGGGAAAGTACTCTGAAGAGTACAGGTTCAGAAGAAAAGATGGAAGTTACATCTGCGTTGAAGACAGCGGCATTTACCTGCAAGCCGATAACAGAGATATATGCAGGGTTCTTGGGGTAATAAAAGATATCACTGATAGAAAACTTGCCCATGAGGAACTGGTAAAGAGTGAGAGCCGCTACCGTTTGATCGCAGAAAAAACTAAAATGCTTTTATATTACGATAATTTCACAGACGGCAAAATTGACTGGGCAGGAGCAATTCCGCAGATTACAGGGTATAGTTTTGAGGAGTTCAAGGACATCAGGATCGATAGATGGATGGAACTGATCCACCCGGAAGACCTCCAAAAGGTAAGGTATGCTCACGAATGTTGCCTGCAGCATGGGGGAGATTTCCATCAGAACTACAGGTTCAGGAGAAAGGATGGAAGTTACTTCTATGTAGAGGATGAGGGAGTTTACCTGAAAGATGAAAAAGGCTGTGTGTATATGGCAGCCGGAGTGATAAAAGACATCACAGAAAAGAGAGCTGCTCAGGAAAAACTCCTGGAAAGTGAAGAGAGGTTTAGAATAGCTGCCGAACAGACAGGGCAGATAGTGTTTGAACATGACCACGGGGGAAATATAATCAAGTGGGCAGGAGCCATCCGGGATGTCACGGGATATACGGTAGATGAATTTAATAAATTTGACAATGTTTCGTGGGCAAACCATATTCATCCTGAAGATCGGGAAAAAACACTTGGTGAACTCAGGACATTTCAAGAAAAAGAAAATAAGTTCCGTATTGAGTACAGGTTCAGGAAGAAGGATGGGAGCTACATCCATGTGGAAGACAGCGGAGTCTATCTGAGAGATGAAAATGGGAGCATTCGAAAAGCTTTCGGTGTAATGAAAGATATTACAGGCATAAAACTGGCTTCAGAAAAACTGAAAGAAAGCGAAGCGCGCTACAGGTCCTTCATGAAAAACTTCAGAGGAATTGCTTTCCAGATGGGACTTGACTTCACCCCGATTCTCGTAGACGGCAATATAGAAGAAACTACAGGATACAGAAGAGGGGACTTCATCTTCGGAAAAGCTGACTGGTACCGGATTGTTCATCCCAAAGACAGAGAAAAGCTTTTTGAGAATAGGGAGAGATTGGTAAAAGACCCCTTACTTCTTATAGAGCACGAGTATCGGATAAAGCACAGGGATGGAAAGCTAAGGTGGATCCGTGAGATTATCCAGAATGTTTCCGATCCCACGGGCAAAAAGAGAATTCTACAGGGTACAGCCTATGATATTAGCAAACAAAAAGAAGCTGAAGAATCTCTTGCAAAAATGGAAGAAATCCGTAAAAAGGAGATACATCACAGGATAAAGAACAACCTGCAGGTAATCTCAAGCCTCCTTGAACTTCAGGCAGAGAAGTTTAACGATATAGAAGTTCTCGAAGCTTTCCGTGAGAGTCAGAACCGGGTTGCTACAATGGCAATAATTCATGAGGAGCTGTACAGGTCAAAAAATAACGAGACCCTGGATTTTTCAGCTTACCTTCAGAAACTGACAGCGGACCTGTTCCACTCATACACAGTCAGAAAAGGGGATATAAATATACAGCTCGATATCGAAGAGACTTTCCTGGGAATGGATACTGCAATTCCTCTCGGGATAATTATAAATGAGCTTGTATCCAATTCTCTGAAACACGCTTTTCCATCAGGCAGGAAAGGTGAAGTTTGCATTAAAATTTTCAGAACAGAAGAAAATAGTGAGAATAAAAGTATAAGTAATAGCATCAATAATATTGGTGCTAAGAGTTCAGTTGAAAAAAATATCCAGTACACACTGGTAGTTTCGGACAATGGGTCGGGTTTTCCGGAAAATATTGATTTCAGGAACACGAGCTCTCTGGGTCTCCAACTGGTAAATATACTTGTCGAGCAACTGGAGGGCACGATTGAACTTGAAATATGTTCGGGGACTAAGTTCAAAATCTGGTTTAAGGAGACCTGCCAGTCATCTGAAAAAGTATCAGTATCAAAGGGGAGATACAATGAAAAAGGCAAAAATTCTGGTTGTTGAAGACCAGAACATCGTCGCTCTAAACATCAGAAATAAACTCAAAAATCTGGGTTATACGGTACCCGGCACTGCATCCACAGGAGAGGAAGCAATAAGAAAAGCAGAGCTGACGAGTGCGGATCTTGTTTTGATGGATATCATGTTGAAAGGAGACATGGATGGAATTGAAGCTGCCCGTGAAATAAAAACCCGCCTTAGAATTCCTGTACTATATTTGACAGCTTATACTGACGATGAAACCCTTGAAAGGGCTAAAATGACAGAACCGGCAGGATATATTTCTAAGCCTTTCAAAGAAGAGGACCTGCATAGCAATATTGAGATGGCGCTCCATAAACACAGAGCCGAAAAAAAAGAGATTGAGAGTTCCAGTAATGACGAATAAAACTCTTCAATACACCTTAAATAAAGCCTGTATCCGGTTAAAACGGATACATGTTTCTCAAAAATAGATTAAACTTTCTTAAATGGTATGCTACCGTTCTTAAAAGGGTATGCCACCGTTCTTAAATGGTATACTACTGTAATTAAAAGGTATGCCACGTAGATTTTATCTGAGTTTTGCTGCTCCAATGCTGCATGGGATGAAAATTTTTCGCGGATATTTGTTCCGGAAATACAGGTCGTATGTATTTAGTAGGCGAGAAAAAGAATTAACCTGAGATAATTCGCGACGGGGATAAATATCAAACTCGATAAAAACGGGGGGTCAACTGGTTAATAAATCAGAATATCTCCCGGAAGATGAAAAGATAAAAACGGGGGGAAATAATGTACAAAGCAAAGATTCTGGTCGTTGAAGATCAGAATATAGTGGCTCTGAACATTAGAAATAGGTTAAAAAACATGGGGTATACCGTTCCTGTGACTGCTATTTCGGGGGAAGAGGCAATAAGAAAAACAGAGCTTACAAATCCTGATCTTGTTTTGATGGATATTATGTTGAAGGGAGACATGGATGGGATTGAGGCAACCAGGATTATCAAATCACGCTTTTCAATACCTGTTATCTACCTTACAGCCTATACTGACATTAAAACTCTTGAGAGGGCAAAACTAACAGAGCCTTCCGGGTATATTTCAAAACCCTTCAAAGAAGAGGACCTTTTCAGCAATATAGAAATGGCTCTCCATAAACACAGGTCGAGAAGGGTAAATGAAGAAAAGTAAGAGAAATCCATTTAACTTTGGGGAAAGATAAAAGGAGGAAGGGGAAGCAGTCCACTTTATAATTAAGAGCAAAAACCTCACTGGCAGACCCTGATAAGTCGGTTGATATATTCAACATAGTAAAAATAATTGAAAAAGGCATTTTTCGGTTTTTTGCTTTGTATTTTAGATAAATCCTGCACCTGACCTAAGAAACATTTTCCCTGCTCTGGAAACCGCTTTTCAACCAAAACAATATAATGTACCCACGCCAGTTTGTCTGGAGCAGCCTGCTTAAAAAATTCTAATAGGGATTTTCTAGCGTCTGGAGTTCAGGATAGTGACTACATTAAATAAGAACCAGATGCCGCAGAAGATCCAGAATACAGGACCTGCGGTGTTTACAAGAAATTCGCCTGGTCCGGGATTATCAGGGTACATATCGATATACAGTGAACCGGCAGTCATCAACAGGAAACTTGTAATAGTGAATAAAAGTAAAACTGTTCGTATTCGGGAAGTTTTTGGGTCTGAGCGAGAAAAGCCATTCATAGAATAGATTAGCAGGAGTAGAAATAAATAATTTTTTAAATAATTTCATTTTAGAGAAATTTATACATCTGTAGATAAAAATTCAATGTGTGTGGTTTGAATAGCGACCTGATAAAGAGAAGGACTTTAACTGCATTAGAAAAGTTGTGATTGTGGATTGGGGACTTTAACTGCATTAGAAAAGTTATGATTGTGGATTGGGGGCGTTAACTGCATTATAAAAGTTGTGATTGTGGATTGAACCTGTGGATTGAACTGGAGGTTGGATTATGAACTCCATTAGAAGTATAACGCCCAGAATATTAAACGTAAGAGATCTTATATAAATCATTACAGTTTTGTATAATTTAAAAAGTATGAAACCGAAATAGATATAACTTAGAAGTCAACTGAACTAAAAATATAATAGAGAATTAAAGCTATGCTCAATGCTAAAATTTCTCTATTCAAAAGCCCATGGTTCCAATTAGAGCTTGAGGACCTTTGCAGATTTCAAAGCATCGCCAACCATAGTCTCAATATCAAGCTTTTTCTCCTCAAGAACTATGAGGTCATAGTTTGCCTTGACTTCGGGATGTTCCGGAACTGCAGCACAACTTCCGGCTGACCTTGTAGATATATCATAAGTTCCAATTCTGCGGGCAATATCCACGATCTCACTTTTGTCAAAGGCAATTAAAGGGTGATAAATCGGGATAGCAAGCTGATATATTTCGGCATGCATGTTGGCAGCAGTCTGGGAGGCTACCTGTCCGAGGGAAGAGCCAGTAATAATCCCACTTGCGCCTTCTTTTTTCATAACTTCGTAGGCTTCTCTGTACATCATACGTTTGCAGAGGAGGCATGTGTTTTTTCGGTCGCATGTTTCGATAAAAGCCCCTAGATTTGGACCGTGGAGGAGCTCATAAGTTGTGAACTGGTGCCCTGGAGCCCAGGCCTGTAGCTGGCGGATGCAGTCAAAAGCACGTTCCTTTGCCGCATCCTCTGCATAAGGAGAGTTATTGCAGTAAACAGGGATAATCATTACACCACGCTTCATCATCAGCCATGCAGCGACAGGGGAATCGATGCCTCCGGACATCAGCACTACCATACTGCCCTGTGTGCCGAGGGGAAGTCCTCCAACTCCTTTAACCGTCTCCAGGTAAATATAAGCCAGATTCTGCCGCATCTCTACAAAAATTTCCTTATCAGGAGAACTCAGGTCAACCCTGGGATGTTTTCCTTCTTTTTCAAGTGCGTTCCAGACAGCGTCTCCGCAGTTTCTCCCTAAATCCGCTGAAGTGAAAGAATGGTTTCCGCTTCTTCTAGCCCGGATAGCAAAAGATTCTCCTTCCCGAATGAGGCATGTTCCAAGAAGAGCACAGGTCCTGGCTGCACTCTCAAGGTCTGGTTCTGTTATTAATGCAGAAGAAGTTGAGACAATCCCAAAAACGTCTGCTGCCGCTCCAGCTGCCCGCGGATCTGTCGTCTCAATAAATATCCTGCCCCATTCTCTCCGTATCAGGGAATATGGAATGCTTCTTGAGTCCAGCATTGCGGCAATGTTCTTCATGAGAATTTTCTCATACCAGTTCCGAACGCCTGTGCTTTTAAGAGCAAGCTCCCCATATCTAACTATAACAACATTTGCCTGGCTTTCGAAGCCCTGGCGAGAAGGACCGGAGTCCTGGTTATCCATACTATTAGTAAAAGTATCTGGCATGTTCTCGCTGTCTCTTTTAGTCTTTATATCAATATCAGATGCATTTTTTGCTTCGATCTCATCAGAATTGCCTGTCATGTGTACTTAACGGTTAGGGCGACATGGCGTTTAAAGTTTTCAGGAAAAAGAATTTTTTTTTCAGGAAAAAAGGAACCTATTGCGGCAACTTAGGGGAGACAGACAGAAAACTTTAAATAGCGTAATTTTTGGGAAAGATAATAATTGCATGGAGATATATGAAAGAATATTACAAAACATGAAAAATTGCCCCGGTGATATATCATTGTTAATCAGTACAAAAAATATACATACAGTAATATTATTTTTGGAAAATCTATATAAGTCAGGACTATTATAGTATTGTATGCTATTGTGTATTACGCACAATATCGAAGACATTGGGTAAGACTGGGTAAAAATTGCCCACCTATCGAAACGACAAAAACAAAAAAAGACAACCACGCCAGGGGTGGAGTACCAATGGATACTCTGAAAAAGCTTGCCGGAAAATCGATAGTGACAGTGATAGCTGCTTATAGCCTTCTGCTGATACTATTTCCTGTGGGCTGGATCGTTTTGCTCGGGACCGCTATCGGAAAGCCGAGCGCTGAAGAAGGATCTGTCGAAGCGAGAATCCTTGGGGCAGACCTCGAAGTCTGAAACCCCAAGAAAGAAGGCATGGGTGTCAGAAACCAACAAGGAAGTCCACCAGGGGTTTCTGGTTAACATTCTAGCCGCCCAGCACCGGTGTCGAAACAAACAAGGGAGCTTGCAAGGCTTCTGGCCAACATTCGCACCACCCTCTTGCAATCTGAGAACTGGTTTCAAGCGGGTGTCGGAAACAAACAAGGAAACAGCAGTTTCAGGAAAGCAATCCGGCTACCTGCCATATCAAGAGGCGGATCTGGAAGGAACCGGAGGAAAAAGAGAGAACGGCCGTTTCTGGCAACATTCAGGCAACCCACTTTTTTTTATTGCAATTTTATTTTGTTCTGTTTTTATTAGAGATTATATAAACCAACTACATTAATATGGGTGTATATATATTATATTTATAATTATGGGACACTCTGTAGTTTTTAAGAAATTATTTGCAAGTATAAATTGAAGAGGGGAGATAATGTCATTTCTTTATGCCCTTTCCCCGAACTCAAGTTTTCTTCCCGCTCCATCAATGATTGTCTTTTTACCATCCGTGTAGACATATCTTATTGAGAGATTTCCGTCCTCGCCGTACTTTGTCCATATCGTGGTATTTTTGTCCTGTGACCACATGTACTCGTATCTGGTGGTGTTCTCTTCGCTTCCGGTTTCTATCATGGCTTTGCAAAGGGTTTTGTTATCGAACTCTTCGGTGCCGGTAATTTTCATATTAAGGGCTTTTCCGGTGGTGGGATTTTTAACCTGGACCTGAGAACCTACAGGGCACCAGTTGCCTTCGGATTGCTCGGGGAGGCTGACATTTATTTCGGTATCATTGCCCGAAATTGACAGTTTTGTTCCGTCTTCCCCCATACAACCTGAAGCGAGAAGGGCAACTGTGAGAAGTAATATACAAATTACCTGTTTTTTTGACAAGAATTATCACCTGAGTTTATCAAAACCTTATTTTCGATCAAAACTTTCCTAAGAATTCTAAAAGATAAAAAACTCTAAACGATAAGAGTTTTGAATTTGATGAAACTTTAAATTCAAATCGATTTTTTGTTTTTTATCAGAGTTTTATCTCCTGCAAGTTTTCATTTCCATTTAATATTAGATGCAGCCCATAAAAATTATTCCATTATGCCATTTAAAAGTAGGCAATTTGCAGGGAAAATAGAAATTCTCAGCATCTAACCTGTTTTTTCATCATGAAATTAAATATTTTGTCCTTTTCAGGGAATTGAATTATCACATTATTAATAAATATCTCTTACCTGAGATCATTTTTATGCAGATCTATCAATATATACGCATAATAAGATATAATTTGGTAGCAAACGGGGGCGTTTGGCATAGTTATTACTGTAGTGAAAAGTGGAGGGAATGAGCTTCAATGGATGCGTAATCTCCTCTCTACAAACCCTTATCCCATAATGAGAGCTGGAAAAGATGGAATTGTACTTTACGCAAACGAAGCATCAGTTCCTTTACTGGAAATATGGAGAATCGAACCTGGACAAAAACTTCCGTTGGAAATTCTTCCTTTCATCCGGAAAACGATCAGAAAGAAAGAAGCTTTAAACATTGAAGTAAAAGAGAATAACAAAGAATACTTACTCACTTTTAATCCGGCGGAAAACGAATGTGTACATATCCACGGAATGGATCTTGCCTCCATGACAGCAAGAAAGAAAACACTATTTACGCAGAAAAAGCAGCAAGACGCATTTTCTGAAAACCTGGCGGACCGGGCTTCAGAGATGGTAGTTTCTGCTCTCAAAGCCGAATTCTGCAGAATTTTCAAGTTTTCTCACGACGGCGTTGACCTTACGGAAAATCAGCCTTCGATTCAGGAAATCGGATGTATTGGACAGCCTGATAAGTTAGATGAGCTTGCCGGGGGGATCAGTGTCTTTATAAGAATCCAGGGAAAACCCGGTATTGTTGTAACGCTTTACAGAACCAGACCGGATGAGTTTGCCCCTGAAGAAGTACGTTTTTTAAGGTATGTCCTGTCTCTGGTTCGTAAAGTCCAGAAGTGTAAAAGGATTGATGCAGAACTACAGGACAGGATACATTTTTTAGAATCATTACTCGAGGAAGTTCCGAACCCTGCTTATTTTAGAGATGTAAGCCAGACTTTTCAGGACCGCAGTGAGCTTTTCTCCGGGAAAGCTGCCCACTCTCAAGATCGAAAAACTTCAGGGTATTCGATGCATGAACTGGAAGAAGTAATTCCAAAGGAGCTTGCCGCGATCTACAAAAAGAAAAAAGGAGAGGCTTCAGAAGTATCAGAGGAGTTCGGGATGATGCCGGGCATCTGCAGTATGTTCAGGGAAAGTGAGGAGGCATTGAAAATAGCCCTCGAAGTGCAGAAAGTGTTCTGGACAGTCATCAATAACAGTCCAGCAGTCGTATTTTTATGGCGAAACGAGGAAAAATGGCCTGCGGATTTCGTGTCTGAAAATGTTTCACAGTTTGGGTATGAGGTTGAAGACTTCACCTCCGGAAGAATCCTTTACGGCGATATTGTCCATAAGGAGGATCTAAATAATGTCCAGGAACAGCTTGACAGCTGCGTAGAAGACAACTGCGAAGGTTTCAAGATGGAATATCGGATCTGCACAAAAGAAGGGGAATTGCGCTGGGTCGATGAGAGGACATTCATCCAGAGGGATGCAGAAGGTCGCGCCACTCATTTTCAGGGGGTGGTCATTGACATTACCGAAAGGAAGGTTGCAGAAGAAGCCCTTGAAAGAGCCGAGCAGCTCCGGAAAAAAGAGATCAACCACAGGATCAAGAATAACCTGCAAATAGTTTCTTCTCTGCTGGACCTGCAAGCCGAGAAATTCAGTGATAGAAAGGTTATTGAGGCTTTTAGGGAAAGTGAAAGCCGAATTGTCTCAATGTCGCTTATACACGAAGAACTTTATGAATCAGGAAACCTTGACATTCTTGATTTCTCGTCTTATATCCACAAATTAATAGCTGATCTCCTCCGTTCATACAGTACCGAGAGTTCAGCTATAAGGGTAAACCTCAATGTAGGAAAAGTTTATCTCGGTGTTGACACAGCAGTTTCTCTGGGCATTATAATCAACGAACTTTTCACTAACGCCATCAAATATGCTTTTCCCCAGGGCAAAGGAGGGGAAATAAATGTTGAACTTTTCGGGGAAGGAACCGGAGAAGCAGTAAACGAAAAGGAAATCTCAGGTAAACCCCCTATTCCGAAGATTCCTGATAAAGGTAAGGATATGCATAAACAATTTACTCTTATCTTTGCAGACAACGGGAAGGGCTTTCCCGAAGATGTCGATTTCAGAAACACGGAAACCCTTGGTTTGCAGCTTGTAAATGCTCTTGTGAACCAGATAGAGGGGAGAATAGACCTTGAGAGGGAAAAAGGTACGAAATTTACGCTTAAATTTAGGGAAAGAATCAGGGAAACGGCCTGAAACTTCAGGACTATTCCATTCAGGATGAAATTCTAATAGTAATACCTGCATATTTTTAATTAGAATATTAAAGGGGGTAGTTTAAATGAGTGGAAATCTTTTCAAAAAAATCCTGATTGCAACGGATGGTTCAGAAAACGCCAAAAAAGCAGCTTCTTATGGAATAGACATTGCGCGGGCAACAGGGGCTGAAGTATATGTTCTGTATGTTGTTTCTACCGAGCACGCCGGAACTGCAAGGACAGTTATGGGCTGGACTGAGGCATTTGAAGAATATCTTGCAAATCAGGGAGGGGTTGCAACTGGCTATGTAGAAAACCTTGGAAAAGAAGCCGGAGTTAAAGTGGAGCCGATGTATCTGAAAGGTGTTCCGGCTGAAAAAATCCTTGAATATGCAGAGGAGAGTAATATTGACCTGATAGTAATGGGCACACAGGGCCTGACAGGAGTCCAGAGATTCCTTATCGGCAGTGTGGCAGAGAATGTTCTCAGGCACTCAAAAGTCCCTGTAATGATTGTCAGGTGATTGTCAGGTGATTGCCAGGTGATTGCCAGGTGATTGCCAGGTGATTGCCAGGTGATTGCCAGGTGATTGCCAGGTAATACAGGTCCTGAAAAACTATCAGTTATTTTTTACCGTTAGGATTACCAACTTTCCAGAGCAGCATCCAGCATAATCTGGAAACTGCTCATGGTATCCAGTCAACTGCTTTTTAGAAGTTTCTGATTGAACAGAGACTCCTGACCCATTTTTAGGGGAATCACAGCTCCTTAATCCTCAATAATCCCTGCCCCTGTAAATATGGCTTTTGCTTCCTCAAAGCTCAGGTCTTCCGGGGGTACAATGATGTCGGATTCCAGAATTTCTTCCGCGCCAATTGCTTCCCCTTTCTCCTTAATCTCAGAAATCAGCTTCACAAGTTCTGTTCTGAATTCCTCAGCATTTCCTTCCGCAACAAGGGCTACAATTTTGTTATCGATCTGGTTTAATTCATCGCAGAGGGCTTCAGGCGCCCGGTACTGGCCTTCTCCCATGATCCTGATTATCATATTCAGACCTCCTTTCCTTCTTCCGGACCTTTGCTTTCTCCCCCTGTTTTCGCTTTTTCAGGTCCCTTTCCAGCTTCGGCTTTAAGCTTTGCAAGTTCGGATTCGACACTGCTCTGGGTACTGATTTTTGCAAGTTCGCGCTCGATGTCGTCCCTGCCACCTGTAAGGTCTTCGAGTGCGCCGGCTTCCATAAGCTCGTCAATTGCCTCGGCGCGGGCTTTCATTTCTTCAGTCTTATTTTCAGCCCTATCAAGTGCAAGTCCCACATCTGCCATTTCTTCGCTGATCCCGGTAACGGACTCGTTTATCTTCACCTGAGCTTCAGCT
Source organism: Methanosarcina sp. 2.H.A.1B.4 (assembly GCF_000979385.1). NCBI lineage: Archaea > Methanobacteriati > Methanobacteriota > Methanomicrobia > Methanosarcinales > Methanosarcinaceae > Methanosarcina > Methanosarcina sp. 2.H.A.1B.4. The sequence goes on along the minus strand of NZ_JJOV01000082.1, from coordinate 38,181 downwards.
GCGGAGTACTGGGCTTTAATGGACTCTTTCTTTGTCCTGAAGATCTCGACCTTTGTAGAAAGGCGCTTTTCCGAGGCAATGAGCTTTTCTTCCTGTTTTTCAAGCTCCAAAATTTCCCTGTCAATTCCATCTACCTGCTGCTGGATGGCTGCTTTTCTCTCAAGAGCCATCCTTGCGAGGTCTTCACGGTCAGCGGCAACTGCTTCTCTTGCCTGCTTTTCAAGCTTCTCATTACTCTGAATCAGTTTTGCCCGCTGGAGCTGGAGGCGTTTTTTAGAGGTTGTCACTTCTGCAACGCCTCTCTTTACGTTCTGCAGCAGTTCCAGCTGCTTTTCATAGGAATAATCAAGCGTTTCTCTAGGGTCTTCCATTCTGTTAAGCACTTTGCTCATCTTTGACTTGAATACTGTTTCCATCCTTGCGAATAATCCCATATGTTTTCCCCGTTGCTTTTTCAAAAATTGTTCTGTAAACAGGCTGGCATTTTTTGCCTTATTTTTATGGAGTCTGGTTTTTTTGAAAAATCCTGGCACTTTTTTCGCAGTACCCTTTTCTTCCTATGTCTTTTAGCTGGAGTTATATTTTTAGTTTATCTGTACTTTACTTGTTTCACTTTACTTTAGCACGTTACTTTATTTCACTTTACTTTAGCACGTTACTTTATTTCACTTTACTTTAGCACGTTACTTTATTTCACTTTACTTTAGCACTTTACTTTAGCACGTTACTTTATTTCACTTTACTTTAGCACTTTACTTTATTTCACTTTACTTTGCCTTCCTCTTCCCGTTCTTCAGGGTCTTTTTTCGGCGGGTTCTTTTATACAGGCATTTTTATATATACTGATTGATTATTCGTAGTCACGCGAACGTTTTATATATTCAAAATACAACTTATCTAAAGATATTATGGTAAAACCTGAGACAAAAACTGAATTTTTTTATACTGAAAGAGGGCTTATAGCCGTAGACAGCCCTGTTAAACTCCAGATATTGAATTTACTCAGGAAAGAGCCAAAATCGTTTGACGAAATCGTAAAATATACGGCAAAAGCCAAATCAACCATTTCAGTTCATCTTAATAATCTCAGATCATGCGAGCTTGTTGAAGAAAATTCGGACCCTGAAGACCGACGCAAGAAGATTTATTCCCTGACCTCTCATTACATGGGCTGCTCCCAGGAACCATTTATCGGGCATTACAGCAGCCTGCTGGAAACAGTTGCTGCAAGCGGAAACGACAGGTTCCGCTTTATGGAAGCCCTTTTTCATGTGATGCGATTTGGTTTTGAAGCATACGGGCTTGATAATGCCCCTGTTGTCAGGATGATTGGAATAGATATTGGCAAGCATCTCTCTGCTAATTTTAAATCAAGTAATCCTGAAGACCTGTTTAATGAGATTGCAGGCTTTATGGAAATTCACGGAGACTGCCGGGTCTCGGTGCTCAGGGGGAGCTCTCCTGTGCTTCAGGTCGAAGATGACTTCAAAGCCAGGTCCATGCCGGCAATAGGAAAACCCTTCTGTGCCCTCAGAGAAGGCATCATTGAAGGAATTCTTAAAGAAAAACTGGGAAACGAGTGCGGCGTCCTGGAAACCGAGTGTTATGGAACCGGGCACACGCGCTGTCTGTTTGAGATTACAATATGAATTATTTAATTATACTTACAGTTTTACAGAATAATTTTTGTCCGGAAATCCGCCTTTTAAGAAACAATTCTTTTAATGCAAACTGTCTCACAAAAAGTATACTGGAAAACCTAATTTTCGGATTCAGGTTGGGTTTTCCTTTCAGGCGGACTCAAGGGTAATGAAAGTTAACTGGAATCTCCTATTACGACTCCAATTTCGGATTTAAGGCGAGGTCCTATTGCTGCCACGATTCCGGGCCCGTCCGTTTTTTCGCGGCACACAACTGCGTGTTCAAGCAGCCCCAGGCGCTCGATTTCATAAATGTCCCTGCCGTGCCCTGTCCTTTTTATTGCGTTTTTTATTTCCGAACGGGTAGCACCATTAATGACAACTCTGTCGGTGCTTGCTTTTTTCCATCCCCACCAGATGTCAAGCTGTTTTTTGGTGAGGCGAGCTTTTGCTTTTTTGTTCCCCTCAAATACCTCAACTTCAACCGGCAGGTGAGGGACCAGCCCGAATCTCGATGCAAGCTGTTTTGGTTTTCCGCTGCCCAGTGCTTTGAGTTCCTCAGCTTCAACGCGCAGAGGGACACCGATGTTGACCACAAAAGCGTCTTCCGGAAAAGCCTGAAGGAAACCCAGGTACACCTTTCCAATTTCAGCTTTTTTTACAGGACTTCCGTACCTGGATGTCAGGATATTTGCTGACACCACGTCATCTTCGCCCTCAAGGGAAAACTCTGCCCAGTTTTCCGGGGTAATAGAAACCTCAACCTTTACCTCGAGGTCTTTCAATTCATTCTCAACCAGGCTTTTCAGGAGTTCAGCCATTCTGTCCCGGTTTTTTCCATAAATATGCTGGAGGGTTACAACTTTTTTCATTTTCATCCTGCCACTTTATTCATTCTCTACCTGTGCCTGCCGTATTAAGTATTTTCCGGTATTGAGCTCTTCAGGTAAGATTCTAGGAGCCTTTCGGTCTCTTCCAGGGCTGAATCTACTGTTTCGTCAACAGGTGTTTCCGCCTTCTCAATCTGGCTATGCAGTTTTTTGATATCCCGGCTGTAAGGACCAAGTTTTCTGGAAACCATCTCCTTACTTTGCCCATTCTCAACTGCTTCCCTGTGGATGCTCTCTATTTTATTTTTAAGGTTCCTGACCTTTTCAAGGATTTCAACACTTAGAGGATCAAGCTCTTTTGCATTCTCACTTTCGGTTTCTTCTCCCCGTTCTTCTACCTCTTTTCCTGTCGTTTCTCCGCCTTCTCTGCCTTTTTCCTCTTGCCCCTCTTCTCCTGATTTCAGGCATTCTACTCTTGAAGGAGATCCCTCTGCAATTATATTCCGGAACTCTTTAAGGGCAGTTTCTACTTCCTTTCCGTACTCCGTAAGTTCGACAAACTTTATCCGTCCTTCAAATGTGAATCTTATAAGTCCGGAATGTTCCATCTTCGAAAGGATTCTCGTAGTATGGGCAAATGTCGAGTCTATTTCCTTTGAAATAACCGAGGCATAGGTTTTTCCCATCGAACCTATAAATAGCAGTGCAAGCGTGGGTTTTTCCTGCAAAAACAACTTTTCTGCGTCTTCGTCGGACATGATATCACATTGAGTTTTTTAGCGGATTATTTCCGGGTCTGAGCTCAGGCCTTTATTATTCTTTAATAGTTTATATAATAATTGAACAGTTTTCGACCTCTGGTTTTCAAAGGAATATTCTCTTCATCTTGAAAGCGCCAGGATTATTTTCTTTATTTCAGCCACGGGAGCATCTGTTCTGAAAGAGGTCCCGCTGAAATGAGTCCTCGAGGCTTCAAACCCGCTGGCTTTAAGGGCCTCTATCAGAATCTCGATACCTGTTGCAGAAGCCCCAAGCCCCTTGCAGATAACGTGCTGGTCATAGAACATGGGAATGTCGAGTTCGTCCCTGCAGAATGCAATTATTTTTTTTGCTTTATCTTTCGTGTTCAGAGGGCGCGTTTCAAGCTCAGAAAGCACTTCATCGCAGAACTCCGGCTCTTTGAAGGGCCCAAGCCACAAAGGTCCTGCAATCTTTGTCAGTGCTCCGCAGACAGGGCATTCCCGGTCAATATGGACGGCAAGCCCATGGACAGACTCTCTGAACCCGCATTTAGGGCAATGAATACTGAATCCCATAAACTTCAGGGTCCTATCAGCCTGTTTAGTCCCGGGAAGCACTTCAATGTAACTACGAACATAATGGCGCGTGACATGGGAAAGCAGAGGCAACATCCCTTTTTCGTGTTTTGCAAGTTCTCTGGCACAGGCTCCGAGCAGGACCCTTAAGCCCATTTCGCTGTGATATTCCGTATTAAGGGGTACGGCTGCATATTTTCTGATTCCAGAGTTCAGGTGGGCTCCACAGAGAGGAGCAGTATCTGTTGCAGTAACCGAGAGCATGCTCTGCGCCGAAGTTGCGGATGCATCAAGGTAAGGCGCAGGAGTTCCGAAAGGGTCGACATCCACTATATGGAATTTCTGCTCATGAAGCAGAACATTTGCGTTCTTGCGTGTAGCCTGAACTTTTTCCTCAAGCCCGTTAATTTTTATATTTTCCTTTATCAGTTCAAAGGCTTCAGGGCTCCAGTCATTCATTGTCGCATGTATTCCGACTTCCCTTGCGATCCTGAGCCCCCGGATTCCTGATGCTGAAAAGGCATCCACGTAGCGGATCTCCTCTCTCTGTATGTCTTTTCTCGAAAGAAGCCTCTCCACAAATGCTGCAGTTGCTGCAACATTGATATCACGGTTCAATTCCATCTCCGGGTTATAGAACACCGGCGCTGCCGAGGGAGGGAAATTTGCGTCCGGAGGCGGGACCGGAACCGAAATTTTTGTTGTCCCTTCCACTATAGTTCTACATATCATCTAAAGCTGCTATACTTTGGGATATTATTTTACAGTGATGGTCATCTGCATGTTAGGATATTCACGTGCGTTGAAATTGTAGCTTCCGGTTTCATTGAATGTGTATTTCAGGGTGTTTCCGTATCCAAGCCTTTGATCCTCGAAAAGCCCTTCCTTGCTGCTCAGGGTAAAGACAATGGATTCTTCAAAATTTCTCCATACAACTATATCCCCTGTATTGACCTCCAGCTCGGAGGGAATAAATAGATAATTCTTGAGCCTTACGAGGTATGTTTCTGGCTCGGTTCCAGCAGGCTGCACAATCTCGACTTCTTCGTCATCGGTCACGTTTTCGGTTTGCTCGTCTTGAATTTCATCCCCCATACCCGGAGTTAACGTTTCTAGAGGTGTTCCTCCCTCTCCGGCTGTTTCTGTTTCTTGCGGCGTCCCCGCTTCCTCTAATGTTTCCGTTTCCACCGGCGTTTCCATTTCTTCTGACGTTATTGCCTCTGCCGGTGTCTGCACTTCTTCAAGAATCTGCGTCCCGCCTGAACCGCCTGAACCGCCGGAATCCTCCAGGCCGTCCTCTTCTTGCCCCTGATTTCCTCCCCAATTCAGGTAGACAAACACTAACACTGACAGGACTATGAGGAGCAGAATGAGCTTTTTTATCACTATTACTTCCCCCTGCGTAAGCTTTACTTTTTTACTCCCAATTCAATATAAGCCCTATTAAATAATAACACTTTCTTATAATAAGCTTTATATTAAAAAATAGTTTGTCTGTAATCGATTTTACGGTTTTTACCCTGAAGAACTAATTTCCGGAAGTACGATTAATTGGCATATTAGCTAATTGGCATATTAGCTGGCTTTTTACCTCTAAGCCTTGTTTATTCAGGATGAGGAAGGGGAAAGTTATCAGAAATGGAAATGAGCGGCAAAGATTTAAAATCTGAAAAAAATAAGTTTACTGGAAAGTTTTGCCACCTTTCCAGATGAAGCCTGTATAAGCTTTATGAGATATTTTATCCATTAGTTCCTTCAGAAAACTTATTCAGAAAACTTATTCAGAGCTCGTTCACAGTTATATTGACATCCATTCTGGGCTGCCCGATAATGGTGAAGGTATAAGTCCCGGTTTCATTGAAGGTATACGCAAAGGAACGCCTGTACACAAGGCTCGCGTCTTCAAAGAGGTCTTCTTCACTGGTAAGGGTAAAGACTCTCCTCGGGCTTTCCTGATAGTTTATCCAGGCAACTGTTTCTCCTTCTTTGATATCAAGGCTTGAGGGATATGCCCTGAAATTGTCCAACCTTATAGTATAGGGAGTTTTTCTTATATCTGGTGTGGTAACTGTCGGTCCTTCTTCAGTCTCATTTTCTACCGGAGTTACTTCTTCCTCTGTTTCTGTTACTACCGGGGTTTCAACTTCGTCCGGAGTTTCAGTTTCAGTTTCAGTCTCTGTCGGTGTTTCCGTCTCTTCCGGAGTTGCAATTTCATCCGGGGTTACTGTTTCTTCAGGTGTCGCGTTTTCTTCCGGGGAGGGCTGTTCATTTCCAGCACATCCCGAGAACAAAACTACACCTAAGACTAGAAGTAGAACAATTATTTTTGTATTCATTTTATTCCCCACAATCTCGTTTGGTTATGGAATTAGGAAATCTGCGGAAATAATTCAAAGTGCCGCATAGTTATATTTTTGATGGATTGACGTTAAGATAACTAAATCATTCGAATATTAATAATATAGTATTGTGTACGTAATAACGAATGATATTTAAGCTTAAGTTCTTGCTTGAATGGACACTTCTCTTTTTTCAAGTTTTTAGCTTTGCCTGTACCATTTAGGTACATATAAATATATTTTTGCATATTTCTTTTATATATATCTGTTTTTCAAAGCAAAACTCCTTATGAAATTTAAGTGCTTTGCTTGCATATAAAGATATTTTAGACATATCAAAAAACACTTCCATCTAGAATAAAACAGTTCTTACCTTAAAAGGCCCTTATGGCTCAAAACAACCCGCACAATACCTTCGAGAGATATTTTTAGAATGCAGGTTAATGAAAAAAAATAAAATTATCAAAAAATGATTCCCTTCTGGAAAGGCTGACCTTCATTTTTACCTGAATTAGCTTCAGTTTGAGCTAGCTTGCCAGCCAGGGATCCGTATTTGCTTTTCCATCTTATTTCTCTTACTTCACTATTAGAATGAGCTCTGAGCCAGGAATTTCCCCCAGCTTAAAAGTGTAGTCTCCGGCTTCATTAAAGGTATATGAAAAACTTTTTCCATAGCCGATGACCGAATTCTCGAAAAGGCCCTCTTCACTTACCAGCGTAAATGAGCGTTTTGGCTTGTTAAGGTTTTTCCAGACTACAGTTTCATGCCTGAAGCATCCCCATCTTGCTTTCTCTCACAGGATGTTCCATAAAAGCAAAGCCACGGTCCCGGTGACTGCAATGATTCCGAATGCGTTTGTAGCAAGGGAGAAAAGGCTCGCAGAACCTGAAATCTTTGAAAGCAGAATTTTATTTACAGTACTTACAAGGCTTGCAAGCACTGCAGTATTTGCTGCGACTTCGTAGGAGATATTTCCGCTTACGGCAAGGAGGGTTACGGAGACTATCACTCCAGAACTGCTGAAAAGAGCTCCAAGGGCAGTTATGTATATTCCGACGGTCCCTGCAAAGTCATAAGCAAAGTTTCCTACGATGAGAATAAGGGTAAAAGCAATGCCGAATTTAAATGCCTGACCAAGTGAGAAAGGCGACTGAATCTTAAGTTCCCCCCCACCCATCGGACAGAATTTCTTACTATGCCTGAGAGTTATTGCTATGGAAACAGTGATAAGTACAAGCTGGGAAGGAAGCATAAACAGGGTTGTCTGGCCTGTCGGGTCAACTATAAAGGCTAATACAAGGTTTCGAATGAGCATGGAAATATTGCAGAGTAGAATTCCTGTAAGTACGGGATCGGTCATCCCCTCTGTTCTTTTGGAGAGCCCTGCAAGTGCTCCTGTGGTAGCTTCGCTGTTAATAAACCCCCCGAGAAAGCCCGAATAGCACAGGCCGCGTTTTGCCCCGAACTTTCTCAGGAGAACATAGCTTGAAAAACTGATCAGGGAAACAAGAATCACAATAAGAATTGCCGACCTGAGGTTTACAAGCCCGAAGAACTGTTTTTCCGGCATCACCGGATAAAGTATGAAAGCGACAGCCAGAAACTGTATGGCATTGTAAAGCTCTTCTTTTGTCAGGTTTCCTGCAAACTGGTGAAGAGGCTGCTTCTGGATCAGGAGGAAAGATACAACTATTGAAGAGACAATCGCAAACAGGCCGTAGTCATAGCCAACAAGGACACCCATCACGAAAATAAAGAAGAGAGTGATAGGACTTGTAACCCCTATCCGCTTATAGAGAAATATCTTGGAATAGGCAATTATGGAACAGATAGCTGCAAAGAAAAGCGTGGCTACGTAAACGAAACCCGGACCTGCAGATTCGCTTGCAAGAGCAACGAGCATACCTGTTATGCAGGTTATGCTGTAACTCCTGACACCCGCAAAAATCTCGTGTTCAAGGCCTCTGTGCTCCCTTTCCACCCCTACCATTATCCCTATCAAAAAGGCAACGGCAAGTTTTGTCAGGAAATCCACAAAAACCGGATCAAAACCGAACTCGCTAATTACGTCCGTAGCTCAACCTCTCAGATTTTTCTGGCTGTAATTCCATATGCAAGTAAATAATGTAATTAAAGTGAGTTCTATATATCGTTAAAGTGAGTTCTATAAGATCCTGTTCACTCTATTATATGGGAAGACATTATCTAAATTGATGTAAAACTAAATATAATTAGATAGTAAGGATGTTCTTGTTAATGAATATACTCCTGAAAGGAGAAAAAGGTTCAGAGTACTCGGAAATCTCTCTAATATACCGATTACTCCGAAAACCTGGTCGAACCGGGGTAATTGAGATCCGGTCAATTGAGATCTGGTTGATTAAATATGGTTGATTAAATATGGTTGATTAAATATGGTTGATTAAATCCGACTAAAACTTGTTTTATACTTCCACGAATTCAACCTCAATGGATTTGTTTTCGGTTTCTTCAATAGTTATAAGGGCGCAGGAACCTTTGCAGGCTTCCCCGGGGTTTACAACAACTGTTTTTCCGACCTGTTCAATGCCTTTTGCTTCATGGATGTGCCCGCAGACCATCAGGTCAACCCTGTCCAGAAACTTCTGGATAGCTTTACTGCCCACATGTCCGAAAGGTAGCTCGTCTCTTGCTCCGTGGGGTGGGGCGTGAGTCAGGAGCACTATTGTCCCGCATTCACCTGATTTTTCGGCTGAGCAGACCATTCCTTCAAGGGCATTTTCGATTTCTTCTTCGGAAAGCTCAAAAGGGGTATTAAAAGGGGTGGGGTTTGAGCCTCCAAGCCCGATAAACCGGATATTTCCAATCTGCTCAGCTTTTTCGTGCAGGTTTACGGCTTTTGAATTCTCAAGGGCTTTCAGGATGCTCCTCTGGTCGCAGTTCCCGGGAATTGCAAGCACAGGCTTATCAAACATTTCAGCCAGCTCGTCTACCTTCTCATCGGGCCCGAAATTGGTAATGTCTCCGACTACCACAGCAAGGTCGAAGGCCCCAGCTCGTTCTATGATCTTTTTTATCTTCGAATAATCCCCATGGGGGTCGGAAATAGCGAGTATCTTCATCCTTATCCCGTCCTTATCATGATCTTTTAATTTTATGATCTGTTAATTCTATGTTTAATTCTATGATCTGTTAATTCTATGTTTAATTCTATGATCTGTTAATCCTATGTTTAATTCTATGATCTGTTAATTATGATTTTTAATTTTAGTTTGAATTATTATATACGATCTCTGTTACACTTTATGTTATGTGTTATTCTGTTGACATGCACACATCTTTTATATCCCTTACGTAATATACTGCCCCATGCGTGACATCATTATTATAGGGCATAAAGCAATGACAAGCGGCGATTTTTCTTTAAATGACCTCCCCGGGTCTGCAGGAAGAATGGATATACTCTGCCGCTGCGTAAGCTCTGCCCTTTTCCTCTCTTTTGGAATGCGCAGGGATGTAAACGTGCACCTGCTTCTTCTGGGGGAGCCTGAGCCCGGAAAAATTATCAGGTTTGAAGGGCTCCACCTGAGATATCTGAATCCGGACGAAAGAAGCAGTGGTTCGCTTATCAGTAAAGCCCTTTTGAAAAATACAACTGAGCTGGATACCCGGTCCACGCCTGGCGTCTGGATCCGTAAAGGAGACTTAAAGTCCCTGCTGGCTTCGTTTGAAGGGAGGACCTTACTCTATCTTAGAGAAGACGGACAGGATATCAGAGAACTTGCCGGTGAAATCCGAAACCCGGTTTTTATTCTGGGCGACCACACAGGTGTTACCGAAGAAGAGGAAAAACAGCTTCTTGAAGCAGGAGCACAGATTATCTCGGTTGGTCCCATTTCCCTTCACTCCAACCACTGCATAACTCTTATCCACAACGAACTGGACAGGGTTGAAGCAAAAAGAGGGGAAATTCCAGGAGGAGAAAACTCCGGAACTGAGGAGTGAGCTGCGATTCTTGAATCAGGTTTTTATCCAAAAAGTTATATCCCATTTCCCTGTATCAGGATAGAAACTTATCCGGATGTGCCTTTTCAGGCACATGCCTTAAATTTGCGCATCATCTCTACTACACTCAATATAATCTGTCAATACTATCTTTCAATATAATTCTGTCAATACTTTCAATATAATCTGTCAATACTTTCAATATAATCTATCAATACTTTCAATATTATCTGTCAATATTATCTGTCAATATTATCATTCAATATAATCTGTCAATACTTTCAATATTATCTGTCAATACTTTCAATATTATCTGTCAATATTATCTGTCAATACTTTCAATATTATCTTTCATTCTCCACTCCCCATATATATTTCCCGAACAAAGAGCTTAGAGAACGTGAAACCAAATGGATGTACTTGAAATTTCAAAAAAGATTCTGCACGAAGGCCCTATCTGTGACCACTGCATGGGCCGTCAGTTTGCAAAATTGTCCACAGGCCTCAGCAACAAAGAGCGCGGGCAGGCAATGAAACTCGCCCTCGTCCTTGAAGGGGACCGCATTTACAAAAGTGAAAATGACGACTCTCTCTTAAAGGAACTTGTTTCCTGCAGTGCCCGTGCAAGGAAAACTCTCAGAATTGAGGGAGAAGATGAGCAGTGCTGGGTCTGCCTTGACCAGTTCAAAAAACTGGATGGGTGGGCAGAAAAAGCTGCAAAGGCTCTCGAAGGTCTTGAGTACTCCACCTTTCTCGTGGGGACAAAGGTCAGCGGGCTTCTCAGTGAAAACGAAGAGATCCTATGGGCTGAGGCAGGGACTGCCTATGCCGAGCAGTTGAAATCCGAGCTTAACCGGGAAGTAGGCAAGCGGATTGCAGAAACGGTTGGAAAAGAAGTGGATTTTGAAAACCCGGATATTGTGATCACCCTTGACCTTGCAGCAAACAAATTCGAGCTTCAGGTCCGTTCAGCATATATCTACGGGCGCTACCTAAAAAAAGTCCGCGGAATCCCCCAGACTCGCTGGCCCTGCAGGGCATGTAAGGGCAGGGGCTGCGAAAGGTGCGGGTTTACAGGAAAACAATATCCAGAATCCGTAGACGAGCTTATCAAAGGTCCTGTTATCGAAGCATTTGAGGCTGTTGATACGGCTTTTCATGGTTCTGGCAGGGAAGATATAGATGCCCTGATGCTCGGAAGCGGTAGACCCTTTGTGGTAGAAGCAAAGTCTCCTGTAAGACGCGTGGCTGACCTTGAAGCACTTGCTGCCAGAATTAACGAGAATGCTGCAGGAAAAGTTGAGGTAAGGGAGCTTCGTTTTGTCGAAAAAAGTATGATTGAGATCCTGAAGAGCTCAAAAGCGGATAAAACTTATAAGCTTAAAGTTACATTTAAAGAGCCTGTTTCAGAGGAAAAGCTTAAATCCTGCCTTGAGTCTTTGAGTGGCACAGAGATTGCCCAGCAGACTCCAATGCGGGTGGTTCACAGGCGGGCAGATCTTGTCCGGAAAAGATACGTGCACAGCATCACGCTTGACGAGCTAACAGATGACGGTCGTGCTAGCATAACCGTAAACTGTGAAGGCGGGCTGTACGTCAAAGAGCTGATTTCCGGGGACGAGGGCAGGACAAACCCGAGCCTGACAGGGCTTTTAGGAGTCCCAGCGCTTGTGGAAGATCTTGATGTAGTTAACGTCGAAATTTAAGCCCCAGGCATCTGAATCTGCTTTAAATAAACTAAATCAATCTAAACAATTTGAATCGATATAATCTAAACCAATCTGGATTTCAATCTGAATCAGTTTCATTAGCCGGTCAGGCCACAGGGAAAGAGTGGCTTAATGAACGGTTCATTTAAATAATATCCATATTATTTAGAGGAAAATCAATAATTAAAAAGAAAATTTATTAAATAAAAACTAATCGAGCATTCTAACGGAGGAACATGCGATGTCAAATTCCCACGGTGAAAGACGCTGCACAAGATACAAATTACAGAAGACGGTTCGCGAAAGAGGAATTTCCCCTGTAAGCAGGGCAATTCAGGAATTCAAAGAAGGACAGATGGTCCACATAGACATAGACCCTAGCGTCCAGAAAGGTATGCCAAATCCAAAGTTTCAGGGATCCACTGGAAAGGTTGTCGGGCAGCGCGGTCGCTCATATGTGCTGACAGTCCGCAACGGAAACGCAATGAAGAGCGTCATTTCTCTTCCCCAGCACCTGAAACCTCAGAAGTACTGATTCCGAGCAAGGTAGTTAGGTTTTTTCAACCTAATTTTCCCTTTTATTTCGGAATTTAAGGAATCCAGACCTCCAACCGGAGGTTTGAAATCCTGCCAGAAATTCCGGTAAATACAGCCTGAGTAACGGCCCGCTAAAGGATTGAATGTAACAGAACTAATGTCCCTTAAAAACCTGTAAAAGGGCACGTTTAAAGGGGATATGAAATAACTGCTTTTTAAAAATTAGTTTTTTATCCTGGTAAAGGAACATCTATAATTATATATCATTTGTAAAACATATAGCTGAAATAGTTCAGGATAACGTCATTCAAAACAGTTCCGGCTTATCGGGCGCATGCTGGGTACTGAAAGGCAGAAAATACTGGCAGCAGGAATCAGAGCTCACAATAATAGCAGTAAAACATATTTGCTCTGTAAGGAAGTACAACTACCTGAAATTTTAATTCAAAAGAGTGTATTCCAATGATAGTTAAGGAAGTCATCAACGAAGAGTTATTGACATTGGCTGAGGTCAAGGATATACTTTCCGGGATCGCTGACGAGCGCAGAGAACAGGGGTTAGAGGTTGCATACAGTTTCAGAAAAGCCCTGCATCATGCGGAACAGTTCTCAAAAATCAGCGGAGAGAAGTCGAGGGAACTTGTTAATAAGTTACTTGAACTTGAAAAAATGAAGCCCGTTATCGCGATCAGGATCGCGGACATCCTGCCTCAATCCAGAGACGAACTCAGGTCAATCTACGCGAAAGAAAAGTACACCCTGAGCAATGAAGAGCTGGATCAAATTCTGGAATATGTATTCGCAGCTATGGAATAATTAAAAAGTAAAGAGAATAATCTATATAGCAGTTTATCTTGTTATTCATGAGGGAAGTATCCTAAATCTGGTTAGAGTACTTTAAAGTATTAGAGTACCTTGACCTGAAGAATTTAGCAGCAGAGGATTCTTTGGACCTCTAAGTCCCCGAACCTGAGAATGCCGAAATAAAGGTTAGTTTCAGGCAATTGGTTTCGGGGAATAGTTCAACAGGTCTGGTAGCTGGGGAAGATCCTGAACCAGATAGAAGAGCTAAAAGAAGCTTGGCATATCTAGGTGAGCATACCCTGACATTTAATGGGGTTTCATATTTATCGATAGGATGGGTGCTGATGAAAGTAGAGAAGTCGCAATCAGGTAGACCGTACACTGGCAGATCATCTGCCGAAAGACCTTCTTCTGACGGCAGGCGGCCGGCAGGTAAACCACAATCTGAAAGGCAGTCAGAAAGAGCTCCGCGCTCATCCGGAAAAGCCACGGAGAGTCCACAGGACAGGGAGGAATATGTATGGGTCCTCGATTATCTTCCCTATGGAAAATCCGTTGACGGTACGTCAATGTACCAGAAAAAACCTCTTGTGCAGGCTGTTGGGGATAAAAAGTTCACTCTTATGGAACTGGTCCCAAAAGCCGGTGTAGTTCCTGAAATCCAGTCAAGAGTCTATATCGGGCCTGGAGACAGAAATGAAATAGATCACGTAAAGCAGAGGATAGGGCATTCTGACCTTACTACCGGAGCAAACCTCGAATTGCCCTTCATCCTTGAAGCAAGCATCAGGCACAAAGAAGAAAGGTTCGTCAAATTCTTCAACGATGCCCATTCCATCACAACCCGCCTGCATATGCTTGAACTCCTTCCCGGAATAGGGAAAAAACTCATGTGGTCTATCATTGATGAACGCAAGAAAGGGGAGTTTAAGAGCTTTCAGGACATCCGTGAGAGAATCCCGAGCCTTCATGACCCTGCTAAAGTCATTTCCCACAGGATCGAAGAAGAACTCAAGGATGATTTCATCAAGTACAGGCTGTTCACCGTCCCTCCTCGCCATCAGGGCCCGAATGATCGGTGAACCTTTTCATTCTATTTTTTTTCAATACGGTTTCTGCCTCTCTGGCTTCTGCACGTTCGGTTTTTGAGGATATATCTACAGGGTTTATCTTTTGACGGTTTACTAACTTTAACTAAATCGATTTATTTACTTTAACTTGTCTGCTTTAATTTACTTCAAAAAATACTTACAAAACACGTCCGAAATATTTACATAATATTTACAAATTGCCAATGAAATAGTTACAAATTGCCAATGAAATAGTTACAAATTGTCAATGAAATATTTACAAACGATACAAAACGCTTACAAATACTTACATTATTAAGGAGGTTTCAGCCCTGGTTCGTTCTATTCTTAAAAAGTACAATATAAAAGGAGGCACCTTTGATCAACACTTCCTCGTTGATACTGGCTACCTGGACCGGATAGTTGCTGCTGCTGAGCTAAGTCCGCAGGATACGGTTCTTGAGATCGGTGCAGGAATTGGAAACCTAACCGAAAGGCTTGCAAGGAGAGCAAAAAAGGTAATTGCAGTCGAGCTTGACCCTGCCCTTGTTTCAGTCCTGCACGACCGCTTCGATAATGTTGAAAATGTGGAGATTATCGCAGGCGACGCCCTGAAAATCGAGTTTCCTGAGTTTGACAAGGTTGTTTCAAACCTTCCCTATTCCATCTCCTCGGAAATCACCTTCAAACTCCTGCGCTACAAATTCAAACTTGGAATTCTTATGTACCAGTACGAGTTTGCAGTCCGCATGGTCTCTTCTCCAGGCTGCAAGGACTACTCCCGCCTTACGGTCGATACATATTACTTTGCCGATGCTTCCATCCTCATGAAAGTTCCAAAAGGCGTCTTCCAGCCAGCACCTGAAGTTGAATCTGCAGTGATCAAACTGATCCCCCGTCCCGCCCCATTCGAGGTCCGCGACGAAGCCTTCTTTCTCGAATTTGTTACTGCAGTCTTCAGCCAGCGCCGAAAAAAGTTAAGAAATTCGATCCTGAACACAAATCATGTGCTCAAGATCCCGGAAGTAAAAGAGGTTGTAAACCAGCTCCCTGAAGATTTCATGAACAAAAGAGCGGAAAACCTTACTCCTGAAGAGCTTGCCAGCATTGCAAATATAATTTTTGACCTCAAATCCAGATAATCCATGGTTGAGATAGAATACAAAAACACCCGGGTCAAACTCGGAGCCACAGACCTTGTCTACGAGCCAGCAGAAGACTCCTTTTTGCTTGCTGATGCTGCCCTTGAAGAGGCAGAGCCAGGCATGCACATTCTTGAAATCGGAGCAGGCTCGGGTTTTGTATCTACCGTGCTCAGGACAAATGTTAAGGGCATCCGCGTGCTTGCAACAGAAATCAACCCCCACGCCGCCAGCTGTGCAAAAGCAAACGATGTTGAGGTAATCCGCACAGACCTTTTCAGAGGCCTGAAGCCGGAAAACCGGAAAACCTCTTTTGACCTCATCCTCTTCAACCCGCCCTACCTTCCCACTTCCGAAGAAGAAAAAGTCCCTGGCTGGTTAAATTATGCTTTTGACGGCGGAGCCAGCGGGCGGGAAACCCTTGACCGGTTTTTAGATGAGGTCAGGAACTACCTGAGCCCCGGAGGAAAAATTATGGTTCTGATCTCATCGATTACGGGGCTTGAAGCTGTAAAGGAGAAAATGGAGAAACTGGGGTTTGAGGTCGATGTTGTGGGAAGAAAAAAAGTTTCATTTGAGGAATTGATGGTAGTCAGAGGAGAACTCCTGTAATACTCTTTCTGACCCCGGAAACTAATTTTTCCTCTTCATATTGCCGGAGTGCCCACGGACTGGCGAACAACCCATCGAAAGAAAGAATAAGAAAAGAGAAATCCGTTTTTACTTGTTGTTTTGTCTTCTTTTTATCTCTTTTTCTTTGTAAGACCACTCTCCTGCATCGAGCGTGGCAAAAACGACCCGGTATAAAGAATAAAGTTGTACGGGTCAGAAGGATTTGTAATTCAGTCCGCTTGAACGAACGAACACTACTCTAAACCATCAATTAGTCCACTTGAGCGAATATCACTGCTAAAAAATATAAATTAGTCCTCTTGAGCGAAGCGAAAAGGACTGCGGGCTCCCGAATCGCAACTCGGGAAGCGAAACGGACCGCGTACTGTTGCGATTACATCGCAACTCTCAGGAAATCTTCGATTTCCTGTGATCCCAAAGCGCAATTCGGGCGAGGCGCAATTCGGGTGGCTCAACCAGGGAGAGTCACGATTCGGGAAATGTATGTTCAAGAGTAAAAATAAAATACTATTGAAATAAAAATAGCCATGCAATCATATATAGAACAAAACCCAAAGAGTATGAGTACCATGACCCCCACAGACAGGGAAAATCCCACTTACCCAACATTCATCGTAGGCATAGAACCGCCAACCGGAAGGACCGAAAAGGCTCTCTGGTTTATTTTCCGGGGCCGTGATGTTCTTCTCAAAATTAAGAAAAATCCCGGAGCTATTCCGAAGCTGCTGGACCCTGGGGAGCTGGGGCTGCCTTCAGTCCGGGAACAATACCTTGGCATGCTTGAGGGGATGCACTGCTATTCTGTGGAGCTTCCGAAGGATACTCCGGCTCCCGAGGGGATGGAATTTGTTGACCTCAGGCAGGCACATTCGGAGATCAGTGAAGGGTGCTTTGAGCTTGTGAACAAAGCAGTGCAGATAATGGAATGGGACAGGACAAACCAGTTCTGCAGCAGATGTGGAGCAAAAACTCACCGGAAGCCAGGGGAAAGAGGAAAGGAATGCCCTGCCTGCGGAGAGCTTTTCTATCCAAGAATTTCGCCTGCTGTCATCGTGCTTATCAGGAAAGGGCATGAGGTTTTACTTGCAAGGTCCCCTGGTTTTCCCAAAGGCCTGTACAGCCTGATAGCCGGCTTTGTCGAGCCGGGAGAATCGGCTGAGGCAGCGGTTGCCAGAGAAGTCTGGGAAGAAGTCGGCATAAGAGTCAAAAATATTGCTTACTTCGGGACGCAGGCATGGCCTTTTCCGAATTCCCTCATGATCGGCTTTACTGCAGAATACGATTCAGGGGACATTCGGCCCGACGGATTTGAAATCGAGGACGCAAAGTGGTTTTCAGCAGATTATCTGCCTGTCCTGCCCGGAAAGATCAGCATTTCAAGGAAACTGATTGACTACTACCTCAAAGAAGAAGGTATGGAAGTTTAATAGCCTATTAAGAGCTTTTGTATTGTTTGATAAGAAAGTTTCTAATAAGGAAAGTTTCCTAATAAGGAAAGTTTCTGATTCGGTGTGAGTCTGGTTTGAGAAGTTTTTTACTTGAATCCGATTCATTCGACTGAAACTTTTCGACTGCAACCTTTTTTAGGACTCAGTGGTCCGTCTAACGTTTCATCTCATCGTTTTCTCCTAATACAGCTCCCAGGGCCATCCCCAGGGCAGGTCCAAGAGCAACTCCCAGGGCTATATTATCCGTCATAATGCCTATTATCAAACCCAATGACATGCCAAGGGCAAGTCCAGACCCCATTGCATTCTCTTTTCCATTCTCCTTTCCGTCCTCTTTTCCGTAGTTTTTTGTGTATTTTCCGGTCTTATTTACTTTTTTTCCCAGCCGGTAGGAGATAATGAAAAAAGCTACAAATGTGATGGCTAAAATTACAATTATTGAGAAAGCAGCTGGATTACTCATCATTCTAAATTTATCACTTTAATATAAAAAGAGTTTGAAGCGGGGGTAACTGTCTGGCTGGAAATTCTCCCA
The DNA here is from genome assembly GCF_000979385.1 of Methanosarcina sp. 2.H.A.1B.4. Classification (NCBI taxonomy): domain Archaea; kingdom Methanobacteriati; phylum Methanobacteriota; class Methanomicrobia; order Methanosarcinales; family Methanosarcinaceae; genus Methanosarcina; species Methanosarcina sp. 2.H.A.1B.4. The sequence goes on along the minus strand of NZ_JJOV01000082.1, from coordinate 20,193 downwards.
AATCTCATTTTTTATATTTTTGCAGTCTTTACATTTTTGCAGTTCCGGCGTATCGCATGAACTCAATCGAAATCACGGAACTTTCTTTCCAAAAAAAATATGAAATTAGATCTCATACTCTCTGATTCAGAAGTTTCAGGAAAAAACCGATAGTACACAGAAGCTTCTGTAAATTATGAATCATTCTGTCTCTTTATAATGTTATAAAGAAAAGCCCCACGCTATTAATTGCTATTTAATATCCCTTAATTCATCATCTGAGAAAGCCAGGCCCTGATAATGTCTCATACTGGTTAATGAATCATGACCCTGCCGTAAACATACAGTTGACTCAACAACCCCGGAAGCAATTAACCAGGACTCCAATGTTTTTCTACTTGACTTTACAGAAAGACCGTAAGGGTTTATGCCTGCAGATATAGCCCATCTCTGAAGGTTCTTATTCCAGGTACTTTCTAAGGGAGGTTTGCGGGCCTGCCAGAAGTCTTTAAGCAAATAATTGAACATGGAAGGCAAAGGATGAATAGTTCTTTCAAGCTGTCTCCTTTTGTGCTTCTTCTGTGCTTCCTCCGGAAGATGGATTATATTTCTTTTCTCATTTTATCAGTACACAATTTTGATTCCCAGAACCCGCGCAGAAAGTTCTATTGCTTGCCCGGCATTGACTATAGCCCCTCTGAGTTCATTGCGTGTATCGGATACTGTGATCCCATCAATGATACAATCCGATAAGTCGATGCCGTTGAGTAAGGCTTTAAAGAAATCCGCTCCAGTGAAATTAACCGCTTTCAACGTGGGCTTTTTTAACCGAATCTCGGATAAGAAAGCTTCCGTAAAATTGCAGTCACGAATGGTGCAGTTCTCCAATACGGAACTTGAAAAATCTGCATATCGAAAGGAACCGTCCGCCAAAGAGGTTTCTTTCATGTTGCTCTTGCTGAAGTTACTGCCATCGCCCTTGCACGTTAATATTTTGGAGCCTTTCCAGTAGCTTTCCGTAAAAATGCAATTAGCAAAATTGCAGTTATCAAACACCGAATTGTAAAAGCTGGTTTTTGAGAAATTACATTTGCTGAACTGGCATTGTATAAACTGTACCGATTCAAATTCAATCCTTGCGATATCGACATCCGAAAGCATCTCGCCTTCAAAGGATATATTTTCGATATAATTGTCATCAGATTGTGCGGCTATAATTCTGCTTTCCAACATGCTTCCATCTCTGGATATTGATGTTTCCAAATGATTATAATATGTAGGACTTACTCACCAGTGTCATGCCAACCAGATAATGTCGTACGAAAATTTTCAATCAAAACTTACATTTTTGAGTTTTGTATAGAAAGTCGGAATGATTAATAAGAGTGCGAGTTATGGGATATTATATCGGGAATTTTCAATTAAATGGTTAGAATGTTGTTGAGAAATAAATTGCTGAACAGTATTCATAATTGAGAAGATTGGGGGTTACAAACATGCCTGGACTTAGCAGGAATATTTTACTAATTATACTGGCATGTTTAATTTGTTCAACTGTTTTGCTAATTGCTCTAACTTATCCGAATTACCACGAGACGATGACGGAAGCACAAAAGCAATTGCTTGCGAACAGTACTATTTTGAAAACAGAATTTGGGGATATTGAGTATGCTGTAGAGGGAGAAGGGACGCCTGTCTTATTGCTACATGGTGCAGGAGGCGGCTATGATCAGGGACTCTGGTTGGGCAAAGTATTTTTCGGGGATGAGTATAAATTCATCTCGGTTTCACGATATGGCTATCTTCGATCATCCATTCCGGATAATGCTTCAATTGAAGCGCAAGCCGCTGCGTATAAAGTTCTTCTGGACAATTTAAACATAGATAAAATAACTGTTGTTGGCGTATCAGCCGGAGGTCCGTCAGCCACTCAGTTTGCAAACGACTATCCTGACAGATGCTCAGCGTTGATATTGATTTCCGCTGTAAGTATGGGCCCGGCACCAGGCGACCAGGATCCTTTTTATGTTGGTATTATTCACACTATCCAGCAATCTGATTATGCATACTGGCTCCTCACAAGATTTTTTCAACCTGCAATTCTGGACCTGATGGGAATTCCAACACAGGTGTACGAAGCATTTAATCCGGAACAGAAAGAATTGGCACAGGAAATGCTTGATATAATGCATCCAATGTCTCAAAGGTATAAAGGCACTGTAAACGATGAAAAAATGATTGAATTTTATACCGTACCTACAGATAATCTTCGTGCACCAACATTAATTATCCACGCTAAAGATGATGCGCTGGTAAGTTACAAACATGCGGAAAATGCTCACAGTAAGATAAACCAGTCGCAACTGGTATTATATGATACCGGAGGGCATGGAATGTTATCTCAAATGAACGAGACGAGGGTGCTTGTGAAAGAATTTCTAAATGAATCCACCTATTAAACCGTGTGGAATTGAACATTTAACTAACCTATTTCCAGAGGCTGTTGGGGATTGACAGGCTGAGATATGGGAGGATCTTCTTAAGTTGCACTATAGGATTATCTCAAAAAGCCAGATGCAAACAAATATAGAAAAAGATTTTAATTTTGATGTCAAAGTGGAGTAATTTATATTTTCAGTCATTGCAGAGACGGACTTATTTTGGAAGGGAGGAGAAAACGTCAATGGACATTTCTATCAGATTAGAAGAAGAAAAGGACTTCAAAAGTGTAGAATTCATGACAAGAGAAGCATTCTGGGATTTATACAAACCCGGATGTGACGAACATCTTGTACTGCATAAAATAAGAAAAGTACCTGCTTTTGTAAAAGAATTGGATTTTGTTGCATGTGATAAGGATACGATCGTCGGCAATATTATCTATTCAAGAGCTAAGGTCCTGAATGAGGAAAATAAAGAATTCGAAGTTTTATGTATGGGCCCATTAACAGTATTGCCATCATATCAAAAGCAGGGGATCGGTTCTTTATTAATGAATCATTCTATCGAAAAGGCGAGGCAGCTGGGATACAAGGGTATTATTATTTTTGGAAATCCCGACTATTATCATCGTTTTGGTTTTGTCAATGCTAAAGAATATAATATCCGGACATCCTGGGGCGATAATTTAGATCCATTTATGGCATTAGAACTCTACGACGGTAGCTTGAGGGGCATTTCAGGAAAATTCTATGAGGACGAGGTTTTTAAAATAGAAAATGAAGAGCTGGAGGATTTTGAAAAGCAATTTCCCTACAAAGAGAAGCATGTTACGGACACTCAATTAAAACTATAAATAAAGAAGAAACAGTATGAATTAATTTTTTGAGAAACTTATGGCAGGCCCGGAGCAGGCCCGGAGCAGGCCCGGAGCAGGCCCAGCGGCAAAAAAGTAGAGAAAACTCTTTGCTAAATAGTGTGGAGTTAAAATCAAATGATCAAAAAGGTTGCAAATTTTATAATATCATTTGTTATTACAACTATTATTTTATTGGTATATTTTTATCTTGCACATGGTTTGCCTGTCGCTCAAGAACTGGAAAAAACGAATATCGTATCTGTGCAAATTGTGCAGGGAAACGAAACCATTAATCTTACTGGCGATGAAGATCTTGAGAAAGCTGTCAATGTTGTAAAAGTATTAAGTTTTCGATTTGGAGAAGCTAATGGCGGACCTGCAGATACGACATGCACATTTTATCAGAGAGATGGTTCCAAAATAGAAATCGGAGCAAACAATGATACCATTTTTAAGAATGGCAAGCAGTATGTTGGTGTGAATGATTCATGTCGACTTTTTGGGAACTTAATTCAGGGTCTTTTTTTCTCGGAAACACTGCAGGATGGAAAACTGTATAATTAACGAATAAGCTTATCCCAAAACTTTAATTAACCGCATTACTTTTGGAGTGGGTCCATTATAAAGAAAAATTTGTACAACTGGCAAGTGTAAAGGCAAAAAAATCAAAAAGAACCTTTTACAGGCCCTGTAGAAAACGATGTTTATCAATTCTCTGCCCTGCCTTGGATAACATTTACGCATATTTCGCACACGGATTTCGGAAATAGGGAAAAAGCACAACCCATATTTGATTGGGGAAAATATCATGAAAGGGATGGCAAATTAATGATGCCTTTTGCAGTCCAGGTTCATCATGCATTTGTTGACGGTATTCATATTGGCAAACTTGCGGATAAGCTGCAGAGATACCTGGATGAAGTGTAGATTATAAGCATAATGGAAAGACCAGTAGTTCATTAATCTAATCTTTACTTTTCTTGAAGTTATGTATTCAGATATCTGTATGATCAGCGTATCGCCAGCCGGTTTTGCTCATAGGAGATAATGAGAAAATGGAGAAAAGACATTTTTATATCTCAAATAATAAAACTCGTATTCCTGCTATCCTGTGGGGAAAGCAGAGTGAAAAGCTGTTGATTGAAGTTCACGGCAACTGTTCTAATAAAGAGGACACCGTAATCTCCATGATGGCACAAAAGGCCGTTGCAAAAGGTTACCGGGCGTTAAGCTTTGACCTGCCCATGCACGGGGAGCGTGTAGATGAGGAATATGCCTGTATTCCCGAAAATTGTGTAAGTGATTTGACGGCTGTTTATGAATATGCAAAGTCGCTTGCACCTGACATTCACTTGTTTGCATGTAGCATGGGGGCCTATTTCAGTCTGCTTGCCTATCATGACTTTGACATAAAGCAAAGCTTGTTTCTCTCGCCTGTTGTCAATATGGAACGCATTATACGCAATATGATGGAAGGTTTCCAGGTAAGTGAAGAGAGACTAAAAGCAGAGCATGAAATCCGGTTGCCGATTGGACAGACATTGGAATGGAACTATTATTCCTATGTGAGAGAAAACCCTGTTTGTTTTGAATGGAAAGCACCTACTGCCATTTTGTACGGTTCGGACGATAATCTATCTGAATGGGAAGAAATTTCAGCATTTGCAGCAAGATATCAAGCAACAGTTAAAGTTCTCGAGAATGGAGAGCATTACTTCCATACGGAAGAACAATTGCAGATGTTTGATATATGGGCAAATGAAAATCTGCTGTAAAGTAACGTAGAAAAGGAGCAAATCTTCCATTAGGGAGATAGTAGAAGCAGACAAGACTTCCGGACCTACAATTATTATATGAAAAAACCTATGCTATTTCTATGTCAAGGAAACTACAAGATTCTGCTTTTCGCTTATTGAAGAAAGCATCCGACGAAATCGATAAAGAGCGATATAAAAAAGCCTTTGAAAACCTTGATGAGGTCGAAAAGATCGCAGAAGAGGTAAAAGACCCTGAGATTTCATACCATCTCCTGTTTTTTAAAGGTTTTGCAAAATACAAAATTGACGAACTGGAAGAATCGCTTACACTTTTCGAAAAGGCGCTGGAAATTAGCTGGGAGTTCTTTTCAAAAGAACCGGAAAAAGAAGATTACCAGTCCTTTATAGGAGACACGATTGGAAGTATTGGAGATATACTTTCGAAGTTCGAAGATCCCGAAAAAGCAAAAGAATACATCTATCCGATGAAAGGGATATTTGAAAAAGCGGTCCAGGGCTTTGAGAAATTATTGAAATCAGATCCCGAAAATCCAGGGTACCTGGAAGAATTCCTGCGAACGCTCGAACACATAGGGCTCTGTTTTGAAGCCGGAGAATTAATCGAAGACTCAGTCCCACTTTTTGATAAAAGATATGATGTCATTGAGAAATTGCTCAAAAGTGAAACGGAAATGTCCGAACACCTCAGCAGCCTTGATGATTCGCTTATGAACTTTGGAAGGATCTGCGATGAAGAGGGATATTTAGAAGAGGCAAAGCACGTTTATGACCGGGCAATAGAGATTTGCGGAAAAGTCCTCGATAAAGACCCTGAAAATTCCGAAACCAAAGTTTACCTGAGCTACGCATACCGTTACCTTGCCGCTTTGTATTCGGACCTGGAAAATCTCGAAAAGGCAGAGGAATGCTATAAAGAAGCATTGTGCCTGCTGGAAAGTGAGATAGAAGAGGAGCCTGAAATCATTGAAATTTCTGAAAATATTCCAGTTTCCAAAAACATTCCGTTTTCTATGGCCCTTGCAGATATGTACAAAGACACAGGTTTAATATTTTCAGATACGGAAGATGCCACAAAAGCCAGGGACTACTATACGAAAGCAAGGGAAACTTTCCGGGGGCTGATGGATAAATACCCGGACCTGCTGGGAGACGATGAAAACCTTGCCAGGGCTTTAGATGAACTTGCAGAGCTGTTTTCGGAGATCGGAGACCTTGAAAATGCAGAAACCTGCTATAAGGACGAACTGCAGGTCTATGAAAACCTGCTGCAAAAAGAACCTGAAAACCCTGAATACTCCCTGAAGCTTTCCGATGTATACAGGGAACTTGGAGACATCTTTGCTGAAGATGACGAGATTGAAAAGGCAAGAGCTTATTATGAGAAGGAAATCGAAATATACGAAACCCTTCACCCCACGGACGCCGATAAGCTCATGTTAGAAGCTAATAAGGCTGATACCTGGAACCAGATCGGGAATCTCTATGCAGAAGAGGAGCCTGAAATTGCAATGCATTACCACGAAAGGGCTCTCCCCGTATTTGAAGAAGCCTTCGAATCTGATCCTGAGAACGAGTTTTTCCATGAGGGGCTTCTCGAAACCCTGACCGGTCTGGGACTACTGTTCAAAAACAGTCGAGAATTCGGAAAAGCAATCCGGGAGTATGAAAGGATCCTGGAAGTCCAGAAACAGCTCCTTGAACTGATGCCTCCGGAAAGCTGCCATATGGGCCATGATATGGAACATGAACATGAACATGAACATGAACATGAACATGAACATGAACATGAACATGACCTGGATATGGAAACTACATACTTTGAACTTGGAGTTCTGCATTCCGAAATTGGAGACGAGGAAAAAGCCAGCGACTACCACAGGCAGGCCCTTGAAAGATTTGACCAGATAATTGCCGAACAGTTTGAGGACCCGGAACTCATAATCCTTACATCAAGTAAGGCATTCTTTTTAGGAATGACCCTCCTTGAAAAACTGGAGTCCGAAAATAAAGACTCAAGCATTGCCAGAAAATACTATGAACTTGCCCTCAGAACCATTGAAAAATTATATGAAGCCTACCCGATGAACCTGAAGCTTCAGGAGATGCTTGCCAGTTTTTCCGAACAAATCGGGGACATATACAGGGATGCCGATAAACTGGAAGAAACAATCCCGGAATATGAATATGCATACAGAAGCCTCAAAATCCTGTCTGAAAAAGACCCTGAAAACCCCCTGCACCTCCATCATATGCTTGGAGCTCTGAATAATATCGGGATCGGATATTCGGTTACGGATCAGCAGGAAAAAGGAAAAGAGTGCTTTGAAAAAGCCCTTGCCCTTAACGAAAGCCTGGCAAAATCCGACCCTGAAGACCTTGAGCCCCTGAAAAGAAATATTATGCTTTTCAGCAACTACGCAAATCTCCTTGAAGAACTGGGGGATTCCGAAACTGCAAAAGAATACCGTAAAAAAGCTGAAGAGATCGACGCAAAAATGGCTGAAGAAGACCCGGAATGGGTTTCCCCACTTGAAGACATCTGATGTCGAAACCATAGAAATCTGCGGGCACTCGCTGCCCCATCCTATTTTTTAATCAGCCTCTGAAAAGAGCCGGGCTGCGCTGTCCTACAGGCAGTAAAGGACGGGCTTATTCCTGAGGAACGGCTTGCCAGTTATCACAGGTTAACTGAGGAACTCGTATTCCAGTAGAAAAAATCCGAAATCGGGCTGAAACGGCTTGAAAAAGAGAAATGCAGGGAAATGGAAGTAAACATCAAAAAATCTCGGAAATTTACGGGCAAGCCGTAAGGTGGATGCTTTTTTTCAAATTTTATTTTTGATATTTTATACAGTCCTTGCTGCGAAGTGAACTTTCACAGAACAACCGAATTGCCCGCGTAAGTAAAAAAAGTTAGTGCATCCTCTGGTTGTGATGTTTATGGAAAAATGGGAGCATGTTTATATGATCGTTTAATTGGTCCCAGGGCTCTCACTGGACGCCTTTGGCGTCCAGCTTTTCCAGTCAGAGTTTCGCTTCGGGAACACTAAAGCTGTTTCGTTCACTTTGCCAGCTCAAGCGGACTGAAAAGCCGAGTTTCAAGTCTTATTTATTATTTTTTGATTGTGCTGGTGCATTGCGTGCACTCTATCATCTTCCCGAACGCACCTTATAGTTTTTCATCCAGTTTTTTGATTACATCCTGCATAAGAGACGGCGAGAGCTCAAAATTGAATTTCGGTGGAGCCTCAATACCTGTTTCTAAGCTTATAGTTGAACCGCCAACTTCTCTACCTAATATTACTTTAATATCATCTCTAATTCTAATGCTGGGATATATCAAAATCAGGATGAGAATTAAAAGTAAAATTCCGGCAAAAAAATTGTCTACTGGTATGTGCGGGTAGATGTTCACTTTGGTGGGGACTAAAAGATTCAAAGTGGTATTGTTGGTAGGGGAGGATGTATCATTTAAAGGATAAAATATTTTCGAGGAATGAATGTTTATCTGGGTATAACCCAAAATATTCAAGGTTGTATTGTTGATCGAGAAGGTTGTAGCATTTGAAGAGTTATTGCTATCTAGGTAAGGTGAACTTTTGGATGGATAAATGTCCATCTGGATGGGGACTACAATATTCAGGGTGGTATTGTTGGCCGGGGAATCTGTAGTATTTGAAGACGTATTGATATTTAAGTGACACAAAATAGTGGACGAATAAATGCTAATCCGGATAGGACCTAAAATATTCGAGGTGCTGTTATTAATTAGGAAGGATCCATCTGAAAGTTTTTTGATACTTCTGTCATAAGATATATTTGAATAATGAATGTTCATCTCAACAGAGCTTAAAATATTTGAAGTGGTGTTATTGGTCAGGAAAACTGTATTATTTGAAGAGTTATTGATATTTGAGTCATACAAAATTGTGGACGAATAAATGTTCAGCCGGACAGGACCTATAATATTTAAAGAGCTATTATTGGTTAGAGAAATTATGGGTTTTGTTCCACCAGCGTTTTGCTCACCATCAGTTATATTCCAGGGGTATTCATCCAGAGTTGCAGGTACCGAATTTTCCGGATGTACAAACAATAACAATAAAATACCGAGCGAAATTAAAATGCCGAAAGACCTTCGCTTCCAGGTTTTCACGGGAGAATTAAACCAGTAAGTCCAAAAAGGTGGCTTTATTTCATGCTTCCAGATATTCGTGAGTAAATTTTTGGCAGCCTTTTCGGTTTTTGTGCCTGACCTCAATTTTATACATTCTTGAAGTTTTTCTTTAGCAGTGTTGTAGTCCTGAAGTTTGTAGTAAAAATAGCCCAGGAGATACAGGGCATATGCCTTGATATCTTTGTGGTCGTTGAATTTAGCAAGTTGTGTATTTATTTTTATCACAGATTTTAATTCAGAATCAGTAGAAGTAGCCGATTTTTTAGGATCTCTTGACTCGGGTCCGACATCTATCGTGTTTGAAACCATAGATTTTAGAGCTGATCTAATCCTTTCGAATATCGATTCAAAGTGGAATATTTTCATTGCCAGTGAGTAAAATAATAAAGGAATTTCTTTTTTCAAGACATTCAAGTCTGCTTTTTCGAAGTCTTTGACAACTAATTCTATCAATAAGAATACTGAGATCAATAAGAATACTGAGATTAACAAAAAAAGTATTAATAAGAACAAAATTTTGATCAACATTAAGTTTTGAATAAGACCCCATATCCATTCTAAAAATCCGTTAATCAAGTCAAAAAGTCCCACTTCCAAAATTAAGAATATTGTCAACAAAATAATGAATATTGAGCATATGGATAAGTATTTTCGCATCGATGCATTTCGATGAATTGATTCTGATAATGAATTTCTTTTTATTGCAGGTCTGTTACAAAAATGCAGTACTCTTTCTAGATCAGATATAATCGAAAGAAAATGTTCGTTGGGATTTTGTTCACCGGTTTCTGATGAAGTATTTCCAGAATTTGCTTTTGATTCCTCCGAAGATTCTTCTTTTTCATCACTTTGATCCTTATTAGATTCGTCTCCGTTTTTATCTTCTTCATTAGTTCCAAATTTTTGGCAGAGATATTTTCCGTATACCGACCAGAGGATTAACGTCGGATCTTCAACATCATAGGAAGTTGCTTTTTCAAATGATTCTACTGCTTCGCCATATTTTCCATTTTCGCCCTTTGATTGACCTTCTATCTTTATTCGACCATCTAAGCAATGAACATAAGCTAAACTTATGTCTTCGTCGGTGCTGCCTTTTATAAGATCAAGTGCTTCCTTCACTTCCGTGGAAGCTTTTTCGACACTTCCACTGCTCAAGAAAAGTTCCGCTAAGTTAGCATGTCCTAAAACATTGTCAGAGTCTTCTTGAATTGTGTGTTCAAAAAGTTTTTTTGCTCTGTCTAATTCCCCATACCAGGAAAAAACAACTCCTAAATTGTTGGAGGCACTCGCATTTTTTGGCTCTATTTCAAATGCTTTTTCAAAGGAATTTTTAGCCTCCGATTTCATATCAAGCTTGTAAAGGATGAATCCCTTGTTGCTCCAGGCATCAGCAAAAGTCGGGTTTACTTCGATTGCTTTATCAAAAGCTTCTATAGCCTCATCATATATTTCAAGTTTGTAAAGAGCGAGTCCCTTGTTGTTCCAAGATCTATAAAAATTTGGATTTTTATTTAAAACGTCCTCATAAATCTCTTCTGCTTCACTGTACTGCCCAAATGAATGCAATGCAACACCTTTGTTATGCAGTGCAAGATGATAGTTTGGATTTTTCTCATATGCTCTTTCAAAAGCTTCAATAGCTTTATTGTATTTCTTGAGTTTCAAAAATACATTGCCCTTATTATTCCATGCGAGGAAGAATTCTGAATTTAAAGTTGTAGCTTTATCAAAAGCTTCTATGGCTTTTGCATATTCCACATTACTATCCTGATGTTTTTTGAGCTTTTTTAAAACTTCAGCTAGATTAGAATGAGTAACACCTTTATTATACCAGTGATCTGGATTATTTGGACTCCATTCGGTTAATATCCCAAAGTATTTTATTGATTTTTCCAGAGCGCTCTTTGCTTCTTTACATTTTGTAATCTTCTTTTCACAAGCATTTTTAGATTCTTCTTTAGTTATCGTTTTTCCACAAATACTGTTTGAATCTTCATGTTTTGCAAGTTTGAAAAGAATAGTTCCTTTTTTGAGCCATGCTTTTGCATCTTGAGGCTTGCTTTTAAGGAATTCATCAAGAGATTCAATAGCTTCCTCGTATCTTTGGAGCTCATCCAGAACAAGGGCCTTTTCGTAATATTGGTCAAAATTGTTATATTTTTTGATACAATAGTCATATTTTTCCAGTGATTTTCCTAAAAATTCTGTTGATTTCTGCTTATTAGATTCATTTTGATGAAGTTCCTTATATATAATCCCTTTAAAGTACCATGAGCTGGCAACAATTTTTGTTATCTTTAAATCTTTGTTTTCAAACATTTCGATTAATTTTTGAAATTCATCATCTGATTTATTATAATCTTTAAATTCATAAAAAGAGAGGCCTTTATAATAAAGATTTTCAGCATCTTCTTCGTCTAATCTACTTTCAGTGATATTATGAGAAAATTTATTATATGAATCAAATGATTTTATAACCCATTTAGTATCTGCTTCAGTTTTGGCATCTTCAAAGGCTGCAATTGCATCTTTATATCTTTTTAGATGGTATAAAAGAAATCCTTTCTCAAAGGTACCATTAAAAGAATTTCTGATCTCATTTAAAACCTCATTCAAATCTTCTACATCGTAATAAGAACTATCTACAGCTTCTTCGAAATGTTTCAGAGATATATCGAGATATGCAGATTTTTCTTCAGGATTTCCGTTGCATTTATATAAATTATAATATGATTTACCTAACTGGAAATGAATTTTTCCTTTATTTTCTGAATGATTTTGACTCTCCTCCAAAGCTTTTTGAAAATCATCTATAACCTCTTTTATTTGATCCTCACTCTTCACTTGGAGGTTTTTTTCTAAATAATTCTTATAGGCACGATTTAATTGGTAATACCCGTCTTTATTATTTTTCTAACTTTGTTGATTTTGACTGAAAGCCTCATTTAAATCATTTATTGCTTTCCTTGATAGTTGTTTATCATCTTTGAGACAAAGCGTCTTTACAAAAGCTCTATAATAATGAGAATTAGATAAAACTTCGTGATTATTTGTTCCTGAGCTGATCGCATCATTGAAGGCGTTTTTAGCGCCTTCATAATCTTTAATTTGATATAACAAAATGCCCTTTTTATAATAATATCGACCTTTAAGATCAGGCTCTAATGAACATTTCTCCTATATTTGATCAAAAACTTTCCTAGCTTCGTCAAATTTTTGTTTTGCTTCCTCAAAACTTTGTTTCTTCGCGCACTGTATTCCAAGTTCATAAAGAGAGATGGCTTTGAAGCAAAGAGCTTTTACTTTTACATTCTCTTCCCCTATACCTTCCGCTGCCTTCGAAAAGAACTTTATGGCGTCTTCGAATTTTTTATTCTTATAAAATTCACAGGCCTTTTCCAAATACCAATCTGCTCTGCTCATTGGACCTTCAAATCCGCACCTTCTTCTTATGATATTGCATAATTTATATTTTGCATAGATATTAATCAATGGAAATTCTTTTCCTTATCTAAAATAGCTATAAGCATTCTGAAAAAAGCGTTCAAAGCAAATGTTGAATTGGAAATAGATGTTTAGGCTTAAAAAACAGTTTAAAAACGGGTTAATTCATAATATCACATCCCCTTCAACTCTCCAACATGCTCCAGTATCCGCCCTTCGATCTCCTCTATCTTCTCAATGATCACTTCCGGCTTCTCATACCTGACCTCTTCATACTCGATCTCTTTGTACCGGGAAATGGACAGGTCATAATTGTTCGTCTTTATCTCCACCGCAGGCACGTAGAAGCATTTCTCCTTCCGGTTGCTCGGGTTTTCTTCTCTCCGCTTCCTGAACCGCTCAATGATATCCGGAATATCTCCTTTCCTGTATGTGGGCGTGCGCTTGTCGTTCAGGGAATACCCTTCGGCTTCCATGTCGTAGAACCAGACCTTTTCCGTGCTCCCGCCTTTTGTGAAAATGAGCACCGCCGTTGAGACTCCGGCGTAGGGCTTGAAGACGCCTGACGGCATTGAGAGAATTCCTTCAAGCTAGCAGGTCTCGCCTCAGTTCAAATTCGTGGGTTGCTGCAAGTACTCCATCTTCAAAAATTGCAGCATGGTAATGATGGGGGAATTTTCAGGTCCTTTCGAGATTTGCAGGTCGAGGGGGCGATAATCCAAAATAACCACCTATTTAATCAGTTATAAGTGATCTTTAATAAATTTTGGGAAATTACCTTTTTCAAAAGTCAAATTTATGTTGTGGCAGAAAAGCTTGAAAAATAGACATTGAAATATAATAAAAATGTTTTTAGCTTGAAAAACCTGAATAAAAATCTCCTCCCCCACTATGGAAAGTTAAGCCAAAGAGCATCCCTTTCTATTTCTCCTGACAGCGCAATGCCTAAAAGTAAAACCCCTTTCTTAATTATACATTTACGGACAAAGGGATGTTAATTCAAATTCTTTTTCATACGGAGGGATTTAAACGGCAAGCAAAGTCTATTTTGCAGACCTGAGGGCACAAAACCCCCGGGATAACAAAATAAGTAAGATACAGAGGCTTTTTGATGCTGCAGGTTTTGTAGAACTTTTAGGGGTAGACGACCTGACAGCAATCAAGATCCATTTTGGGGAATACGGAAACGACGGGTATATCAACCCGGTCTTTGTCCGGCAGGTGGTTGAAAAGATCCGGGCAGCCGGGGCAAAACCTTTTGTTACGGACACAAATACCCTTTATTCCGGGAGCCGGCATAATGCAGTCGACCACCTGACGACAGCCATTGAGCACGGTTTTGATTATTCGGTCATCCGGGCTCCTCTCATAATCTCGGATGGGCTAAGGAGCCAGAACGTCGCAGAGGTCGAGATAAGGCAGAAGCACTTCAAGACCGTGAAAATCGGGTCCGACATCGTTGCAGCCGACTCCATGATCGTGATGTCCCACTTCAAGGGGCACATCGTAGCAGGGTTCGGGGGTGCGATCAAGAATCTGGCAATGGGCTGTGCGCCTGCAGCAGGCAAAAAGGACCAGCACTACCCCACAAGCCCCCACGTTGTTGAAGCAAAGTGCATCGCCTGCGGGAAATGCGTGGAAATCTGCCCTGTGGGAGCTGCATCCCTTGAAGGTGAAGTCTCCAGGATCGACCCCGTCGTCTGTATCAGCTGCGGGCAATGCATGGAAGTCTGCCCCGAAAGCGCTATCGACCTTAACTGGGAACAGGACATCCCCGAATTCCTGGAGTGCCTGACCGAATACGCATACGGCGCCGTAAAAGGAAAAGAGGGCAGGGTAGGCTATATCAATTTCCTGCTCAAAATCACCCCGGACTGCGACTGTGTGCCCTGGAGCGACGCCCCAATCGTGCCTGACATTGGAATCCTTGCATCAACCGATCCCGTGGCCCTGGACCAGGCAAGCTACGACCTTGTGAACAGGCAGAAAGGGCTTGTGGGCTCTGCTCTTCACTGCAACCACGAAGCTGGAGCTGACAAGTTCAAGGGGGCCTGGCCTAAAGTAGACGGCACCCACCAGCTTGAATATGCTGAAAAAATAGGATTTGGAAGCAGGGATTACGAGCTTGTTGAGATTTGAGTTAAATGATGTTTGAGTAACTCTTTCTCATTATTTGTTTAATTTTTTGTGCTTTTGAGGGAGATTAACTTAGCAGGTCACGTGGTTCAGCAGGTCACATGAAACATTGCAATTACCCTGCCTTTGTCTTTGTTCCAGAGTTTGATTGCTTTCGGGGTTGGAAGGGGTTTGACCTTGCAGTCTTTTTTTCTGAAATATTTCTTTGCTTTTTTCGAAAGCTCTACATAGCCGGTCTGTCCAGTCCCCATGATGAGCTTCTCTGCCCCCTTTTCGTAAATGTATTTCGCTTCGGCAAGCGAGATTTTATGGGATGTCCCGTAGAGTTTTTTCGAGAGCTTTTTCCTGCGCTTTTCGACCTGTCCGTCCAGGCGAATTAGGATGTCGGGCCCGAAGGTCTTTCTTTTGACCGTAATCGAACCGAACCTTGTGGAATTTATCTCTGGTTTCATGATAATCCTCTTTCAAAACAAAAAGATCTGCTCCGGACACCGAAACAAGGGCCTCTGCAGGAAGAGAAGACGGCAGGTAATATTGTGTATGAGACCACAGGCTTATTACCCTGCAGGAAACAATTGCACAGCACAAACAGGACACAATATTGTTACATCCATTTTGTTACACCCATTTTCATAATCCCATAGTCTGGAACAGGGGGTTCCGTATAATGATTCAAGAAGCCATGTTTTACGAAAAGCTTGCCGAAAACAAAGTCCGCTGCAGCCTCTGTGCCCACCGCTGCAAAATCAACCCCGGAAAGCGGGGGATCTGCGGAGTAAGGGAAAACTGTGAGGGAACGCTCTTTTCCCTGGTTTACGGAGCAGTTGCAAGCGAGTCAGTTGCACACATCGAACAAAAGCCTCTTTATCACTATTACCCCGGCTCCGTCGCCTATTCCGTCGGGACCATAGGCTGCAACTTCAGGTGCAGGCACTGCCAGAACTGGACGCTTTCCCGGGCTTCTCCGGAAGATGCTGACCTGGGGACGCTCAGCCCCTCCCAGCTTATTAACCAGGCTAAAATGGCAGGGTGCCAGTCAGTCTCCTGGACCTATAACGAGCCCACCGTCTGGTATGAGTATACTTACGACGGGGCAAAACTTGCAAAGGAGGCGGGACTCGGGACAAGCTATGTGACAAACGGATACATTACCCCCGAAGCCCTTGAGCAGATCGCCCCTTACCTGGATGCCTTCAGCGTGGACATAAAGGCTTTTTCCGAAGAGTTCTACCATGGCGTTGCCAGTGCAAAACTGGCTCCTGTCCTCGAAGCCACCCTGCTTGCAAAGAAACTCGGAATCCATGTGGAGGTCGTAAACCTGGTCATCCCCACCCACAACGATTCTCCTGAAGAAATCAGGGAACTTTCCCGCTGGGTTTACGAAAATCTAGGGAGGGATACCCCTCTTCACTTCAACCGCTTCCACCCTTACTACGAGATGAAGGACCTGCCTCCAACGCCAGTGGAAACGTTGGATAGGGCACGCTCGATTGCACTTGAGGAAGGGATGCGTTTTGTATATGTGGGCAATGTACCCGGACACCCCCATGAGAATACTTACTGTCCCGAATGCGGGACCTTGCTGATTACAAGGGGGTTTTTTGAGGTACAGGAATACAACCTCACCTCAGAGAAGGCCTGCCCGAAATGTGGGGAGAAGATCCCTATTGTGGGTGAGTATGCCGGAAACAGGAACCATATTCAGAATGTAGAAAATAGGGACCATATTCAGAATGTAGAAAAGGAACCATATTCAGAATGTAGAAAATAGGGACCATATTCGAATATAGAAAACAGGTGAACTAAGAGTATCCTTTTAAGATCAAGTTTAGTTGATTTATCCTCAAATCTATTTTTTAAAAAGATACATATAGAAGATTCCTCCAGTTAATATATGATATAATATTACCCAATTTTACTGGAGGTGAATGTGAGTGACCATCTGGGAATACGATGTTAAAGAGATTAGGTTCAGTGAGTGGTCAAAGACAAAAGAAGACCTTAACCACTTTGGGGTTGAAGGCTGGGAACTGATCAAGTTTTCAAACGAGATCGATGAAAATGGCATGATCACAGCTGTTTTCAAAAGGCCGGTTGATTACGTTGATGCAGCCTTCTAAAACTCTTTTTTCTTTCTATCAAAAATTCGGAAGAGTTATTCTTTTACTCTTTTATTCTTTCTCATCCATTTTCAGCTTGCCGTAAAAGCCTCAATTGCCTTCTAACTCAGGTAATTGTGGCATATTAAAGCCAGAATTTGATTTTCAGCATTCGGTTCTTTATTTTCAGGTCATTTTTCAGATCATTTATCAGGTCATTTTTCAGGTTATTTTTCAGTTCTTATTTTCAGGTTATTTTTCAGGTTATTTATCAGGTCATTTTTCAGATTATTTTCAGGTTATTTTTCAGATTATTTTCAGGTTATTTTTCAGATTATTTTCAGGTTTTTTGTTTTACTGCCGGTTCAATTCTCTTCGAACGCATGATTTCCTGAGAGTAACACCTTCAGTTAACGGCGTTTACTTGTCTTGCTATAAGAAAAATCTTTTATCTTATTAAATATTACAATATATTCGCAAAATAATAATTTTAGGGGTAAATGCATCGGGAGTTCTTTTAAGGGCTTGAAATTATCCGGATTTTGATCTCCTGCATTAAGTCCTTTAAAATTGAGGCGCTGACAACAGGTTCCAGATAATCTGTACGTTAAAACCTCTCCATCTAACTGTCCCCCATTTTAACTATCTTCAACTAAACTGTCCGCTCATCGATCTATATTCTATCAAAAGTTCATTCGTTAAGTTTTCTCCCATCAAAAATTGAGGATTATCTATGAATCGAAATTTCAAGTTCATATTGATCATTTGTATGCTGTTTGCCGTAATCGGAGCAAGTGCCTGCATAGGTGAAGAAAAAGACGGGACTGCAAAAGGCGCAGGTTCCGGAGAAAACTCCCAGGAGCTTGTCGTGGGTATAGGTACGGATGTCAACAACTGGTACCTTGACATGTTTGCAGCGGGTGATGCACGTTTTGTCTGGTCTCAGGTCTATGAAACCCTTGTGAGGCTTGATTCAGACCTGAACGTTATCCCCGGGCTTGCGGAATCCTGGGAAACCCCTGATGACGGAAAGACCTGGATCTTCCACCTGCGCGAAAATGTGACTTTCCATGACAGGACTCCCTTTGATGCGGATTCGGTTGTTTTCTCTTATTCCAACCAGTCCTATGTAAGGCAGGCAGTCTTAAAACCTGTTCAGAGCGTGGAAGCTCTCGATACTCACACTGTCAAATTCGTCCTGAAAAAACCAATGCCTCTACCTTTCTACCTGACCCATGTAGCCTGGCCTGTAATGGGACCGGGTTGTCTTGACGCCGAAGGGAATTTTGTCAAACCAGTAGGTACCGGGCCGTTTAAGTTTGAAACGCAGGCAAAGGACCAGGAAATAGTGCTCACAAGAAATGAAGCCTACTGGGGAGAAAAGCCGCTGCTTGATGAAGTTACTTTCAAGGTAATCCCGGAGGCGGCTACCAGGGTTATTGCCCTTGAGACCGGCGAGGTGGACATGGTCATTAAGGTCCCGGAGTACGATGTAAAAAGGCTCGAAGCCGAAGAGGGCATCCAGGTCCACAGGAAACTTACGACCTTCACGGACTTCCTGCAGTTCAACTGCGACAAATCCCCCTTCAATGACACGAGAATACGCCAGAGTGTTGCTTATGCAGTCGATACTGAAACTCTCGTAAACGAAGTGCTTGAAGGCATCGGGGAGCCGGCAGGCGGAAGGCCCTATTCTCCTGTAATGATGTACTCCGACCCTGACCTTAAGACATATACGCAGGACCTCGATAAGGCGAGGGCTCTCCTTGAGGAAGCCGGATGGAAAGATTCTAATGGGGACGGGATTGCAGAAAAAGATGGAAAACCCCTCCATATGTCCCTTATAGTGAGTAAGGGAGTCTGGGCAACCAGGCATAACCCTATGGCTCAGGTTGTGCAGGGGACCCTTCGAGAAGTTGGAATGGATGTCGAAATCAAGGTGCTTGACGAAGGAGCCATAAGCAAACTCGAAAGCACAGGGGACTTTGGTATGATACTCAGAAGCGGCTATTTCGTCTGGGGGCCCTACCCGAAGCACTTCTTCGTGCACCGTTCCGGAAGCCCTTATTCTCATTACCAAAATGAGACCTATGACAAGCTCGTCGATGCAGCCGATATGACTATTGATACACAGAAGCAGGAAGAACTCTACCATTCCCTGCAGGACTTTGTGATAGAAGAAGTTCCGGCTTTTTACCTTGTGCATGAGGAAAAGGTCGTTGCAACCGGCCCTTCGGTAAAAGGCTATACCATAAGCTCTGAAGACCCCTGGCTGAACCTTTCAGGAGTCTACCTGGAAAGGAAGTGAAACTGGAAAAGAAGTGAAACTGGAAAAGAAGTGAAACTGGAAAAGAAGTGAAACTGGAAAAGAAGTAAAGATTAAAGCCCGGAAGATACCCATGTGGAAGTACATAGCAAAGCGCCTCGCAATGGTTTCCGTCGTAATAGCGGGAGTCACGCTTGTAGCTTTTTCTGCGATGTACCTTGCTCCCGGCGACCCTGCAGAGGTTATAGCCCTGGCAAGGTATGGGGAAGACCTGAGCGCCAGCCAGGTTGAAACCCTGAGGGAAACGGAAGGGCTTGATGCTCCTGTGCATGTGCAGTACCTCATATGGCTTGGCCACCTGCTCCGTCTGGACCTTGGGAAATCTCTCGTGACCTCAGAAGATGTCCTAACCGAAATCCGCCAGAAACTGCCTGCAACTGCAGAACTTGCAATTGCCAGCCTGCTGATTTCCCTTTTAATCGCCCTGCCTGCAGGGATCCTGAGCGCACTCAGGAAAAACACCCTGCTTGACAAAAGCTGCATGTTTGTTTCTCTGGTAGGCGTTTCTATCCCGAATTTCTGGCTTGGACTTCTTCTGATCTGGCTTTTTGCCCTGACCCTCAACATGCTCCCCAGTTACGGTTACGGAAGCCTGAAACACATTGTTCTTCCTGCCCTTACCCTTGGCACATCTATGTCTGCGGTTACTGCAAGGCTTACCCGCGCAAGCCTTCTGGAAGTACTGGGGCAGGAATATATTGTGGCTGCCCGCGCCAGAGGTTTTGACGAACGTACCATCCTTTTCCGGCATGCCCTGAAAAACGCTTTTCTTCCGGTTGCCACATTTGCAGGAATGCAGTTTGGCTACCTTCTTGGAGGAGCCGTGGTTGTAGAAACCATCTTTTCCTGGCCCGGTATTGGAAAACTTCTTGTTGACTCGATCTTTGCGATGGATTTTTCCATGGTCCAGGGCTGTGTCCTTTTTATTGCAGTGCTTTTTTCCTTCTCCAGCC
>NZ_JJOV01000064.1:0-14519 GCF_000979385.1 Methanosarcina sp. 2.H.A.1B.4 | reverse complement strand
GAGTCTTCAACAACATATGAGTCTTCAACAACATATGAGTCTTCAACAACATATGAGTCTTCAACAACATATGAGTCTTCAACAACATATGAGTCTTCAACAACATACGAGTCTTCAAGTTCTTCCTTTTTCAGACGACATAAAACCGCGTTAATGTGATTTTTAAGGCTAATTTTGCTTCCCATAAGACCTTCCCCCCAAAAGTTCTTATTTCGGTGTCAGTTTCGATAGTTATTCTGGTTTTTCACGGGCATTGACAGGAACAATTATAGAGATATTATATATATTAACAGGAAATTCATTTCCGGATTTCTTAGTCAATTTATTTCCATTGTATATGAGCTCTTTTTCTTTCTGAGCAAATCCCATCCCGGTTTAACCTATAATGAGTCCTTTCCGCTGACAATATTTACTTTGAACCTACTCTATCTTCGAATCGACTCTATTAAAGTCCAGATTTTCCTTCCAGGAATGATGTTTATTTATGTGATCCTGAACTGGTGGTTTTCCAGCAGGCTTTGAAGCCTCTGACCGGGACACAAATTGAGGATAAAAAAACTGTTTTAAAAAAACTCATATAAACAAAAGTAAAATATGAGTTAATCTATCTTAGGAAACCCAAAACCTAAAATCAAACTAAAAGATTCAAAACCCAAATTCCCAAAAACCATGGACCACCGAACCACCCGTTATTTGAAATCCTGTTTTCAGAACTATTATAAAACCGCTGAAATAGTTCTTCCTGACCACCTGCCTAATAGAGAATGGGCTTTCATCTTCTACGATGATATGCCGGAAAAAATGATGCATCGGCACAAGTCTTTCGGCTCGCCTGGAGAGGCTCTTGATTACCTTTACGGCATGGTTCCTGCGCATGTTTACAATTCTACGGCTTACTACGAATACCCTGATGCAAAGAAGATGAATGAGAAAAACTGGCTCGGGGCAGAACTAATCTTTGACCTTGATGCAGACCACCTGCCAAATGCCCCGAATAATTATGCTGATATGCTTGAGCTTGTGAAGAAAGAGACTCTTAAGCTCATAGATTTTCTGTTAGACGATTTTGGAGTTTCAGAACAGGAAATGGAGCTGGTCTTTTCCGGAGGAAGGGGATATCATTTACACGTTACGAATCCGAAAGTTCTGAAGCTCGGGAGTTCAGAGAGAAGGGAAATCGTGAATTATGTGAGCGGAAGGGACATTGATTTCAAGCACTTTTTCAAGGAGGTTGCAATGGATGGGGATTTCGGGACAGGCTCAAAGGCATTTAAAGGGATTAAGAACGTGCCTATGAAGTGCACGCTTGTTGGATACGATTCCGGGTGGGGTAAGAGGATTGCGCTTTATCTTACGGACTACATGAAGACTGAGTGTGAAAAAAAGTACAAGAAAGATATGTTTCCCGAACTCCGCAAGCATGAGAAGGTAGGGGATGCCACAATAAAAAAGCTGATTAATATTACGAACAGCGAGAATGGCTTAAAGGACATTCTGGAGAGAGGAAGGCTGGACTTTGACGTAAGAAATTTTAAGGAGATTGCCGCATATTTTATGCAGGAATCAGTTGAGGATTTCCTGAACAGGTTCGGAGCCAGTGTTGATGAACCGGTGACTGCCGACATCAAACGCCTGATCCGCGTACCCGGGTCCCTGCACGGCGGGTCCGGGATGCTGGTTAAGAAGCTTGCTTTTTCCGAGCTGGAAAGGTTTGATCCGCTCAATGATGCAGTGATCTTCAGCGACAAACCAACAAAAATAACCGTTTCAAAGCCTTTCTCAGTACAGCTGAAGGGCAAGGATTTAAGAATAGAAGAAGGCATACAGGAAGTTCCGGAGTATGCAGCCGTATATCTAATTTGTAGAGGTGTTGCGGAGTATGGACATAGAAAAAATCAGCCAAACACTGTATAAGGAAAAAAACCAGACATTGAAAACGATTCAGGCTGATTTTTATCAGGAAGCTGAAAAATACATCAGGGAGCTTGAGAAAGAGATAGGGAAGATTAATAATCCCCGTTCTCCGGAATCAAAGATGCTTAATGACGAGCATGAAAGAGCGCTTTCGGACCTTGAGACTATCTTTATGAAAAGGATAGGGAAGGTCATTACCCGGGCAACGATCCAGTCTAACGCTGATAAACCTATTTCAAAGGATCTCGAAAAGCTGCTTCCTGCAGAGAAAATGCTTTATGATCTTGTGCTTCAGGGAATAGAAGCTGCAAAAGTAGAGCTTTTAGGCCCCATTCTTTATCCCGATTCAGGGAAGATTCCGGTCTGGCCCGGGACAGGGGATGCAAGACAGGCATCTGCCGCTGTTCTTGTAGACGCAAAAACAGGCAGGGGAATAACTGTGACTGCCGAAGGGAAGAACACAGGGACAGAGTCGGGCAAAAACAATATAAACGAAGAATATGTTGTTGTCCGAATACTGAAGGACCTGCCTACCTTCACAGGGGCGGACGGCCGGAACTATACGGTCAATGCCGAAAATGTGGTTGTTTTGCCGCAACTGAATGCAACAGGGTTGATAAAGCGGAAAGCAGCAAAACTGATTGCTGCCGGAGAGAAAGGCTCCGGAGAAAAGAATTCCGAAAAGAACTGATTCCTTGGAGACATGCAGCTTATTTTAGCCAGAAAAACAGTTGTGGACAGGCATATCAGAGACCCTGTAAACAAAGGATTCATGCCTTATGAAGGAAAAGCACTTCAGGCAATAGTATTAGTATATATATGTGTAGCTATATCTGTGTAGCTTAACCTTGTTAGCGTGCTCTGACCTCGTCTTCAATAGGAGACCGTCACTCAGGATATCGAAACAAAAGAGGTTCAGACGATTTCAAACTTATCAATTAACGCTTCCCAAATTAATAGATTCCCAGGAATTAAACGTCATACGTAACGCCATACGTATATTCAATAAGTATATTTAACAGTGCTTTTCCGCAAAAGCCGGAATATGCACAAAATACCAATAATCATCAAAAAGGTGTAAAGAATGAAGATTCCAAAGAGGTTCAGAACTTACTGCCCGTTCTGTAAGACCCACCAAGAACACGTAGCAGAGAGGGTTAAGAAGGGCCAAGCTTCATCAATGACCCACATTGCGAGGCAGAAGAAAAGACAGCAAGGCATAGGAAACAGCGGAAAGTTCTCAAAGGTGCCCGGTGGCGACAAGCCAACAAAGCGCATCTGGCTCAGATACCGCTGCACCGTATGTAAGAAAGCCCACCAGAGACCCTGTTTCAGGGCAAAGAAGTTCGAGTTCAAGGAGTAAAATAAAATGATAGACTACACTCAGCGACCAAAAAGCAGGTTCCTGCGCGTAAAGTGCAACGACTGCGAAAACGAACAGATCATATTCGGAAGCGCAAGCCGTAAAATTACCTGCGTAGTCTGTGGAAGGACCCTTGCCGAACCAACCGGTGGAAAATCAACAATTACCACTCACATCCTGGAAGTACTTGAATAACCGCATCAGGGAAAGCACTTAACAGGAATAGAGTATAGAATAATTTAGAGAACAAAAATTGAGAAGTGGTACGAATGGGAAACGATAACTGGCCTGAAATCGGAGAATTTGTTGTCTGTACGGTGAAGAATGTAACTGATTTCGGAGCCTACGTCGAGCTTGAAGAATTCGGAGGAAGGGAAGGTTTCATCCATATCTCCGAAATTAAAGCAGGCTGGGTCAAGTACGTCAGGGACTACGTAAGGGAAGGGCAGAAGATTGTCTGCAAGGTTCTGAACGTGGACCCTTCCCGAGGCCACATCGACCTTTCGTTGAAAGACGTAAATGAGCACCAGCGGCGGGCTAAGATCCAGGATTGGAAGAATGAGCAGAAAGCCACCAAGTGGCTCCAGTTCGTGGCTGAAGAGACAGAGAGCGAGGGCGATGAAAGTGGCCTGCAGGCTCTGCATGAGAAACTTGTAGAAGAGTTTGGAAGTGCATACGCCGCCTTCGAAGAAGCAGCTGTTGAAGGGGAAAGCGCCTTTAAAGAGCTCAAAGTCAACAAAAAATACTTACAGAGCATAATCAAAATCGCAGGAGAAAATATCAAACTGCCCTTCGTGGATATCGCAGGGTATGTGGATCTGACCTGCAATCTTCCAAACGGCATAGAGGTCATAAAACAGGCCCTTTATGCTGCAAATTCCATCAGTGATGTTGATGGGGAAGATATCAAGCTCGAAGTAAGTTACACAGGGGCTCCGAGATACAGAATCAAGGTAATAGCTCCTGACTATAAGAAAGCCGAATCAGTCCTTAAAAAATCCGCTCAGACGGCAGTAGACACTATTGCTAAACTTGGCGGACATGGGATTTTCAAACGGCATATCGAATCAGCAAAGGCGTGATAACCTTTGGGACAAAAGATCCGCAAATGCAAAAATTGCGGCAGGTACACTTTAAGGGAAAAATGCCCGGCTTGCGGGGGAGAAGTCTTACCCGCGATCCCGGCTCGCTTTTCTCCTAAGGACCCTTACGGCAAGTACCGAAGACTGGCAAAGAAAGGATAAGGGATTTTTATGCAGCAAAGTACACTTGTCCGCCTGAAAGAAAACCTTGAGCTCAAAAACCCCATACTGGTAGTCGGGCTTCCGGGAGTAGGGCTTGTTGGCAAGCTGGTGGCAGAGCATCTGGTAGATGAACTTGAGGCTGAAAAGATTATGGAGGTTTATTCTCCGCATTTTCCACCCCAGGTCCTTATCAATAAAGATTGTACTGTCCGTCCGGTAAGCAACACCATATACCACGGGAAAGTAAACGAAACTGATGTTCTATTTCTTGTAGGGGACCACCAGAGCACTACTTCACAGGGACATTACGAACTCTGCTCTCTTTATCTGGACATTGCAGAGGAACTTAAAGTACCCAGAATATACACCCTCGGGGGCTATCCGACAGGCAAACTCACCTATGAAGAGACAGTCCTTGGGGTTGCCAACAGCACGGAACTGATCGAAGAGATTAAGAAATTCGGGGTCGAGTTCAGGGAATCGGAGCCAAGCGGGGGAATCGTAGGAGCATCCGGCCTGCTTGTGGCTTTTAGCGGGATGAGGGGCATAGATGCCGCCTGCCTTATGGGAATGACACCTGGATACCTGATGGATCCCAAAAGTGCCCAGTCTCTTTTGAAGGTACTGTGTAATATGTTCGGGATCGAGGTAAACACAGACTCCCTTAAGAAAAAAGCAGAGGAAATGGAAAGTATCCTCGAAAAGTTGAAAGAAAAAGAAGAGCAGCAGAACTTCCCAGAAGTTAAACCCACGGAAGAAGACCTGCGCTACATAGGATAAATACATAGATAGGGAAGTTCCAGGTAGAGAATACGCGGATAGAGAATCCGGATAGAGAAATACATAGTTAAGGAACCTGAAAGTTAAAAACGATTCTGGCGAAAGGTTCGGAAATGAAAGTCAATGCAGACCTCCATCTCCACTCAAAGTACTCGATGGCGTGTTCGGGGAAGATGGAACTACCCACAATTGCTAGTGAAGCTTCGAGAAAAGGGATGGAGCTTATCGGTACAGGGGACTGCACTCATCCGAAGTGGCTGGAAGAGATAAAAAAAGCAGCTATTTCAGACGAAGAAATCCGAATAGGAAATATATTTTTTATACCCACTACCGAGGTCGAGGATATCGACCGGGTACACCACCTCCTGATTTTACCTTCGATTTCAAAAGCCGAAGAGCTGGCAGAAAGAATTGCCCCTTTCGGAAACCTTGAAGCAGATGGGCGCCCATCAGTTAAGCTGGATGGCTGTGAAATTGCAGAGATTGCAAAAGATCTTGGAGCTCTTATAGGCCCCTGTCATGCTTTCACACCATGGACTGCTCTTTATGGCTACCATGACAGCCTGGAAAGCTGCTATGGGGATATGACAGAATATGTCTCTTTTATTGAACTTGGCCTGAGTGCAGACAGTAATTACGCGGACAGGATTGAGGAACTGCACCGACTGACCTTCCTTACAAACTCTGATGCTCATTCCCCTTCTACCAATAAACTGGCAAGGGAATTTACTCAGTTCAATGTTCCTGACATTACTTTTGAAGGCATCAAGAAAGCAATTCTCAGGGAGCAGGGATACGGAGCTACTCTGAACGTCGGGTTTTTCCCTGAAGAGGGAAAGTATAACCGGTCTGCATGCGTTAAGTGCTTTACTCAATATCCGCTGCCAGAAGCCGAAGCAAGAAGATGGCGCTGTCCGATATGCAGAGGTATTATAAAAAAAGGAGTCGCTGACCGGGTCAACGAACTTGCGGATTTTGAAAAACCCGAGCATCCTGACCACCGACCTCCTTATCTTCACCTGATCCCTCTTGCAGAGATCATACAGATGTCACTCGGCCACGCAAGCGTCCAGACAAAAGGCGTAAAGACTGCCTGGGAGACCATTGTAGGGCATTTCGGAAACGAGGTTGAAGCCCTTATCTATGCAGAACCTGAAGCCCTGAAAATAGTGGATGACAGGATAGTAAACGCAATTCTCGCCTTCAGGAAGGGCGATGTTATAATTCACCCCGGCGGAGGCGGCCAGTACGGCTGGCTCGAACTGCCAGGCCACCTGAAAGCAGAAAAACCCGGACCTGCAGAAAAAGGCACCGAGGAAAAGAAAAAAGCCTCAAAAATAACAAAAAGAGAGATCGGAAAGTCCAGAACTCAGATCTCATTTTCTGACCTTGCGAGAAAAAAATCCGTAGACACAATCGAAAATGAGGAAGAAAAGACAGCAAGAGCGGGTAAAAAATGGCCAGAGAAAGAGAGTCCGGAAAAACCTGCGGGTCAGAGGTCACTTTTTGATTTTTAAAATCCGGGAGCCCGCTGAGAATAAAATATATAAGATAGAAAGTCTATTCACTTAACTCTGCACCAAAAACGTCGGGTACTGCCCGGAAACGTCCTCATTATTTAAAATCCATCTAACGTTTAAGCTAACGTTTAACATTTAAGCAACGTTTAACATTTAAGCTAACGTTACATTAAGCTAACGTTTAAGCTAACCTAAAACGTTCTTAAAGCAAAATGCCCAGGTAGTCTAGCGGTAGGGCGACGGTCTCGAAAACCGTTTCTCCTTTGGGGATCGCAGGTTCGAATCCTGCCCTGGGCGTAAATCTCTGAATTAAAACCTTATTACAACCTCATTAAAACCTCTTTTTAGAAAACAGGTGTTGCCTGATTAATTTGTGAATCCATTCCGGAACCCCCGAGGAAATCGGTCAGTTTTCTCCCTTCCTGCCCCGCATGTGGACTGAACCGATCTGCCAGCAAAAATACTTTTAACCCCGATAGCCATTTTTCGCTTCCAGCAAATATAATTGCTTTCACCAGCCGGTCCGGCAGTTCGTCAAAAAAGTGAGTAATGGGTTTTCGAGTAATTTTAATTTAGCCCTTTTGATGTCACTTTTAATTTCTAGCCTTTATTTTCTCTTCTCTTCTCTTCTTTTTTGCAGGAAAGGCCGCTCTCCTGCGTCGAGCGTGACAGGAACGACCCAGAATAGCGAATCTGGTTGTATGGGTCCGAAAGATCTGTAATTTAGTCCGCTTGAACGAATATCACTGCTAAAACCCACAAATTAGCCCTCTTGAGCGAATCTCACTGCTAAAACCCATAAAGTAGTCCTCTTGAGCGCAGCGAAAAGGACCGCGTACTGTTGCGATTACATCGCAACTCCCAGGAAATCTCCGATTTCCTGTGATCCCGAGGCGCAATTCGGGCAGCGAAGCTCACTGTTCTTATGGGCGTTAAGAATAATAGATATGACCCCAGTAAATAGGGTAAAAAAGATTTCAAATCAAGGGGAGAGATATATGAGTTCTAAGGATAATCTTAAAGCTGCATTTACTGGCGAATCAATGGCGAACAGGACATACCTGGCCTTTGCGAAAAAAGCAGATGAAGAAGGATATCATCAGATAGCCAAACTCTTTAGAGCCGCTGCTGCTGCGGAAACAGTCCATGCTTTCAATCACCTCCAGCGTATGGGCGGGATTGGAACTACAATGGATAACCTGAAAGAGGCCGTTAACGGCGAAACATACGAATTTGAGACAATGTACCCCATGTTTATAGAGGAAGCAAAAACCGAAGGGGACAACAGGGCTCTCTGGAGCTTTGAAGTGGCAAATAAAGTAGAAAAGGTCCATGCCAGACTATATGAAAAAGCCCTGGAAGAAATTGGGAATAATAAAGAGGTTGATTATTACGTCTGCGGGGTCTGCGGACATACAATGGAAGGTGAACCTGAAGGGAACTGTCCAATCTGTGGGGCACCTGCATCCAAATTCAACAAAATAGACTAAAAAACCGATTAAGACAACAACATTTCAGACGGTCAACGAAATCCATCGAGAGCTAACAGATAAGAAAAAAGCTCTCCGTTTACTTTTTTGCTAGCATGGCTTTAAAAACAGATTGAAGCCATTATTAACCTTCTTTTGTTTTCATAAGGGCATCAAGCAAATAAGGAATTCGATTCCCGCGTTCCTTTGATTCTTTGGCTTTTATGCAATTATACTTCCCGAAACCTCAGGGATTCAGATAAACAACTTTATTTGCAAAACCCCTGATATAGAACAAAATTGAAAATGGAGCCCTGAAGCCTTTGAAATTAAACAAGAAATTGATGAAATACTTCGACCGCCGCAGAACAGGCAAATGGACAGGTGAGGTAAGTGCATATGACTTCGCAGTTCGCCTGCTTGGTTACATATCATTTGCGATATTTGTGCTCGCAATCCTTGCAGGAATAATCTATTTTCTGTTTATGTACTGAGGAAGAAATAGAAATATGTTCTCAAAAACCATGTTTCTTGCCGTTAACTATTTAAAAGAGAAAGGATATGTCAGTATCCTTGTTAACCTTTCATTAAGGGGCTGTGGCCTAGCCCGGCATGGCGATGGGCTCCAGCGGATAAATGATGAACAACGGGTCTACCGAGTCTTTCCCGACGGGGCAGGACAATGAGGAACCGTTGGAGCACTGATAGATGCTCACCAGAAAAACTGTGAAAGCAGTTGTTCGGAGATACCCGTCGATCGTGAGTTCGAATCTCACCAGCCCCACCTTTATTATTTTCTTTAATTTTCTTTAATTTCGATTTTCAGGAAAACGTTCTCATCTTTGTATGATTACTATCTAATTCCAGTATCGATACTCTCGAAATAGACCTCTTTTTGATAATATCCTCTTTTGGATTCAATTCAATCCCGGAAATGAGAATGAGGAGTTATAAATATCAGTTACTTGAAAAAAAGACCCATCATTCAAAACGAAGGGATTCCGTATAAAAATTAAACCTGATCTTAAACGAGGGGTTAAACCGAAAGACTTCAGGAAAATCCTTACCTGCATAGTATTTTCCTTCCTGATACTTACTTTAGCCGTCAGCCCTGTATTTGCGGACATATCTACCGCAGACCCCGAGCAGGGCAATTCCACAGTTGAAGAGACTGAAGAGGCTGAAAATACAGCCGCAGCCGAAAAAGGGAATTTCGGGAAAATCGAAATCATAACAATTCCAAACGGCTCTGAGATCTATATAAACGAAAAGCTCGTGGGAAAAACCCCGGCTCTTATAGAGAAAGTACCGCCCGGTTTTTATGAAGTGGTGCTAACGCAGGAAGGGTATGACGATGTCTTTGAGAGGGTGCTTGTTAAAGCCGGGAAAACTGCCTCAATCTCAAAAAAGCTCCGTGTAAACGAGAGGGTATACAGCATTTCTTCAAGCCCCTCCGGAGCAAATGTCTACCTTGACGGGAAGTACAAAGGAATAACTCCGGTCGTATTTCATGCAGACGAAGGGCAGCATAAACTGGCTATAAAGAAGACCGGATACAGCACGGTTTCAAAAGAGATCAATGCCTCCGGAGAGACAGCCCCTGTGATGGAGGAAAAACTCCACCTCAATCTCTTTACCTACTTTGCTGCAACCCTGGTTCTGCTGGCTGCAGGCATTATTATAAAAAGAAACCCCGAAAAGTTAAAGTTAAAATTCCCAAGAAAAGTTTCGGCAGGCGGCAGGGCACTCGAAAAGTTTCAGAGGGGATCAGGGAAAAGAGATGAAAACCTGCAAGAGAAATCATCAGTTCCTGATGATCTGGTAGAATTGGAAAATCTTTCGGAGATGAACTTTAAGTACACAGTAAAAAAGAAAAACCAATGAAAAATCTAACAAGGTTTTCTTATTAAAAATTGATTAGAAAAATTGATTAGAAAAATTGATTAGAAAAATTAATTAGGAAGATAATTATAAGGATTGAGAGGCAAAAACGGACTGCTTCCGGATTCTAGAAGTTTTCATTCTTCAGTCTCATTCTTCAGTCTCATTCTTCAGTCTCATTCTTCATCCTTCGCCTTCAAATTCTTTTTCCAGAAAAGCCTCCAGACGGTCCATGCCTTCTGCAATGTTTTCAAGGCTGTTAGCGTAGGAAAAACGCAGGTAGCCTTCTGCCCCGTTTCCGAAGTCTATGCCGGGAGTTACTGCCACACCTGCCTCATTGAGAATCCTGCGGCTCAATTTAAGAGAATCACTGCAGAACTTGCGGGCATCAGCGAGGACATAAAAAGCCCCCATTGGCTCTTTGCGCACTTCAAGGCCCATGCCGAGAAGCCTTTTAAGCATGTACTGGCGACGTATATTGTAGGTCTGGACCATCTCAGTAACGTGTTCCTGAGGACCTTTCAGGGCTGCAATGCCTGCCTCCTGGACAAAGGAGTTAGCGCAGATAAAGAAATTCTGGTGAATTTTTTGAATCGCTCGTATACAATCAGGGGGGCAGATAATATAGCCAAGTCTCCAGCCGGTCATTGCATACAGTTTGGAAAAGCCGTTAAGGACAAAGGCATTTTTCGTATATTCCAGAATGCTGTGTTCTTCTCCGCTATAGATCAGGCCCTGGTAGATTTCGTCCGAAACGATAGGAATTCCTTTTTCATCCGCTATTGCGGCAAGGCCCTGCAGACTTTCAGGAGACATAACATGCCCCCCGGGATTTGAAGGACTGTTAATGAGGATGGCTTTGGTATTCGGACTCAGGCACTGCCTTACTGTTTCGGGTTCAAGGACAAAGCCGTTAGTCTCGCTCGTATAGACAAAAACAGGGGTCCCGCCCAGATACTTTACGAAATTTGGATAGCAGGCGTAGTGAGGGTTCGACATAATTACTTCATCCCTCTTTTCAAGCAGAGCCATAAAAACAATCAGGAGACCAGGGCTTGTCCCGGAAGTAACAATAACCTGATTCGGGTCCAGGTCAACTCCAAACTTCTGATGATAAGACTCAACTATTGCCTCTCTGAGAGCAGGGAGCCCCTGGCTGTGAGTGTACTTTGTAAATCCCCTACCAATCGCAGCACAGGCGGCCTCGCAGATATGGGGAGCAGTAGGGAAATCAG
The DNA here is from genome assembly GCF_000979385.1 of Methanosarcina sp. 2.H.A.1B.4. Classification (NCBI taxonomy): domain Archaea; kingdom Methanobacteriati; phylum Methanobacteriota; class Methanomicrobia; order Methanosarcinales; family Methanosarcinaceae; genus Methanosarcina; species Methanosarcina sp. 2.H.A.1B.4. The sequence goes on along the minus strand of NZ_JJOV01000064.1, from coordinate 3,113 downwards.
GCTCTCCGACCTCAAGATGGATTATATGCCTGCCCTGAGCTTCCAGAGCCTTGGCACTTTCCAGTACTTCCATCACATAGAAAGGAGGGATATCTTCTGATTTTTTTGATAGGATGCAATCGGAATTTATCGAAAACATAAAAGACCTTCTGAAAAGCGATTACTATAAAAGCCACAAGATAAAAGCAAGTAATATCACTGAGTATGTACCTGAAACTGCGTATGCTTTCAATATTTAAATATTCTGTGGGAAAAACAAAGAGTTAAAACTAAGGGACATAAAAGAAAAATTAATCCCGGAATGAGTTTAACAAGAAAAAAGTTAACTCTCTGAATTGGGTAGATTTTATCTGTTTAAAGCAAGAAGACTCCCTTTCCCAAACCTCCGGGTCTTCAGGCGGAGGGATTCGGGGGGCAGTTCGCAGAAACTTAATCTTTCGGCATAATTTTATCAACTACCTCCACATCCGGCCCAGCCCAGCCCTGATCTTCAAGCATTTTTGCAAAATCACGCTGAAAGGTCTGGAATATTACAACGTTTTCAGGGACAATATTGAGGAAATCGTAGTCCCCATAAGCTCCCGTAAAGAAAGAGGCGACAGTTTCTTCAAATTTTTCCTCTATTCTTTGCGGGTACCAGAGTCCGTATTGAGAAAGTAAAACAAAGTTAGGATCAGGCACAGGAGCCTCTTCCGGATAGATATAAAAACCTATAAAGACCTCTTCACCAGACTTTGCAAGAACCAGTTTCTTTTCAAACCCCGGTTTCTGAAGTTTGAGAAACCATTCCCCCTTTAGAAGGTCTTCAGGTTCTTTGATAACTCCATGGGCTTTCAGAATCCTTTCAGCTACCTGCTGGATTTCCAGAATAATGGCATTACGCTGTTCTTCAGGCATCTTCAGGCAGGAGATACAGAAGTCTTCGGAGGGAACTCCTGTGTATTGAGTACCAGCCTCTGCACCTGATTTCCCCTGCTCTTCAGCCTTTATTTCGAAATCTGTTTCTGAACTTTTCGCATTACTCGGGATTTCAGCCTTAACCTGCCGTATTTCGGTCTCAGAATGTTCTACCGTAATTAGCACCCCCGTTAATGTATAGGACGGAGATGCCCATAAGCATTGGTATGTAAGTCCCTAAAAAAGATTCCCGATCCACTCCCGGATCGGACCTGATTTCAGGAACTGCACCTGTTTTAACCTTTAACCGGACCTGCTTCCCCGCTTTCCCCGGGATAGGGGACATCGTTTATGTTTCCAGAAGCAAGCCATCTGACACCAAGATATACAAAGGGGGTATCAAGGAGAGCAAACATCACTTTAAGGATCCAGACAGGCAAAATCATATAAAAAACTGAAACTACCCCCAGTTCGGGAGTTACATGATAGAAAGCAATAAACGTGAAAACGATGGAGTCGAGCAGCTGGGAAACAATTGTTGAAAGATTGTTTCTGAGCCAGAGATACCTGCCATTTGTCTTCTGCTTCCAGAAATTAAAGGCCCACAGGTCATGGTGCTGGCTTATAACAAAAGCGATCATGCTTGCCAGTATAACTCTCATGGAATTTGAAAAAACGCTATTATAAGCCTCATTATTCGGGTACAAATGAGATGGTGCCAGACCAGTACTTATGAACACGAAAATGGATGCAATACAGAGTGAAAGAAAACCTGCATGTAAGAAAACCTTTGTCACTTCCCTTCCTTTAACTTCTTCTACCATGTCCGTAATAAGGAAAGTAACCGGATATGCGAAAAAACCTACCGAGGTTACGACCCCGAATATCTCAATTAGCTTGCTCCCGAGAAGGTTTCCAAGGAGTAGAGAGCTGACGAAAACTGTTAGCAAAAGCTGTATCTTGTAATCTATGGGTTTCATGAATTCTCAGGGTTTAAGTTGGGTTTAAGGGTTGGATAACATTATAAACTGGATACTTTAACATCTTCAACACCGGCATTTGGTCCCTTAAAGAGGGAATTTAAGCAGTGGCCTGTTAGATTCCGGGAAATTACCTGAAACGTTCTGCTCTTCTGAAGAGGTTTTGAGGCGACCTGTCTACTTCATCACATATTATCTTATGGGGGATGGAAGAAGGCAGAATTGAGTAAGCCTGACTGTCCGTACCCCGAAGCCCCCAGGTTTCGTCCGTGAGCAGGAAATAGGAGTTTTCAAGCCTTACTCCCTTTGATTTCAGGGAAGAAAGGACCTCAGGGTTTGAAAGGTCTTTTCGAATCTCTTCCGCAGCCTTTACCTGAGTGCCAGGACCTCCTTTTTTTACCGGATAAACAAGGTCATCGGAAAGGATCTTTTCAATTGTGCGGACTATCAGCCTGTAGCAGGTTTTTTTGTTTGTGGACATTTCCGGAACTTTTTCCAGATAAAAAACGTTACGTCCATTCCGGGCAATATCTGAAAGAACGTCTTCACGCCTCGAAAAAGATTCCACATCAGACGTGGATATACTCGAGAAAAAAACAGGAAACTTTTTAGACAGGCTGTCTGCAGCTGCCTGGTTCGTCTTCTCGCGGGGAATATATTCAAAGCTAACTCTGGACCCTGAAAACTCCTTTTCTACTTCCTGCGCCCTTCCCTGAAAAGCTCTTACGGCTTCAGTAGAATCATTATAAACAATTATTTCGGCATCGCCTTTTGAAAAAATCCTGACAAGGGATATGGCAAAATTGAGGGCTGCAAGTTCACAGTCAAGATTATTCTGAGGATGACCCGGGACTTTAGTTGTTGACTGGTGGATCTGCCCGCCATCCCGTAACACCACGCAACCGAGGTAGGAGTCTTCACTTTCATTATAAGACGAATCACAGTAGACTTCAAGCATCTTTAGTTTCACCTTTCTAGTAAGAGGATTTTGTAGTAAACGAACCGAATGATTATAACATAGTAATTATATAGTAACAGTTGTAGATATTGAGAATTGAGCTTTTATGAGAAAGAGGGGAGAAAGTTCCTATGCTTTAGCTGGGAGTAGTTCACGAAAATAGTGTGTTAATGAGAGAAAAAGGTTTTCAGCCTTTCTGGTGATAAAGGAGAAAGGAAAAGGGCTTTAGAGTGATTTGAGAATAATAATAATAATAATAATAATAATAATAATAATAA
>NZ_JJOV01000007.1:0-14722 GCF_000979385.1 Methanosarcina sp. 2.H.A.1B.4 | reverse complement strand
CCATAAATCAAATGTCCATAACAAAATTATAAAATCATTTGTATATATTCAAACAGGAAACTCTTATTATCCGCGGTAATTGTCGGACAGCCTCTTTAGGTTGGGGTGGCCGCACGCAATTTGATTTTCAGGACTTTATGTATGTTTATTTTCAGGACTTTATGCATGTTTATTCAGACTTTTTTCATTCCTTAACGGGAAAGCTCCACCTCAGCCCCTTGAATGCCTGAAACCGGGAGCCTCCGGGGAGAAAGTAAACAACCGCTCTCAATGTCCGAGACCCTGAACTTCACATCAACCGTCTTTTCTGAAGCCCTGATTTTTACAGTGCCTCCCTTTACAAGCCCCAGTTTGCGGACCATGCTCAGGTTCAGTTCGACAAAGGCGCTGCAATCTTCAACCCCGTGCCACATGAAAGGGGACAGAGAATAAACGAGCGAAGCTGAAGCACAATCCGGGCAGGACTCAGTATTGGACTCATCAGAACTGGACACGAAACAGGATTCCGAACCAGGCCCCTGTTTTGAACACGGGGTTTCAACTTCCATCGGCACCGGAAATAACTCAGCGGGTGCCCGGAAGGCAAACTCATCTGCTTCCTTTAGCCCGATGACTTCAAACACCTCTTTCCGGGCCGATTCAAAATCGAGCTGTTTTCCGAAAGCTGCTGCCAGGCTGGAAAGGGCATCAAAACCTGAAGTGGAGTTCCCGCCCGCCGAAAGAAGCCTTCCTTCCGCATTGAGTACTGTGCCCTGTTTGCGGTAAAAAGGTTCGGATGCGATCAATATGTCGGCGAGCCCGGAAAATTCTCCCTGTCTGGAGGTCTGGACTATCAGGGTGTCCAGTTTCGAGAGAGCCTGTAATGCAGCCTCCCTGTCAGGAGCAAGTTCGAGAAGATCGGATTCCAGGCAGAAGAGAGCCTTTATTTTTCCGGAATTGATGTCCTCAAACAGTTTTTCCAGCGTGCGCTGCTTTGTGTGGGCTGAAAGCAGCCCTGCTCCTGCAGAGTTTGCAAAGGGCCTGAGGAAGAAGGGTTTTGCGCCGGAAGCCTGTGCAAGGTCCAGGACTGCTTTAATATGTGCCGGATCGGAGTAAGGGTGAATATCGGCTATAAGCACGGAGTCCCGGGAAGGAGATAACAACTTTCCGTACTCTTCCGGCTTCAGGCAGAACTGCTCATCAGCAACGGGCAGATGTCTGGGCCCTATGCAGACGACCTTCGCCCCATTTTCTTTTGCCCTGATAACCCTCCTGAGAAGCAGGGGATACTGGGAATAGGGGTCAACAAAGAGAAAGACCTGTTTTGCTTTTTCGAGTCCCTCAAGGGACACACCCTGGCAAAGTGCAGAGTGCATTTTTGCAGGGAGTAAAGAGTAAATGCCCATCCCGGTCTCTACTCCGGCGCCAAAAGCACCTGCGAGAGCTGAAAAAGCTTTCTGCTCTTCATTTGTAGTGTTTCCCACCGAAAAGAAAGCAAGGCTTTCTGCGGACACGGTTTTCAGAGCCTCGGATGCTGCTGATATAGCGGCTTTTAGCTCTGACTTCTGTCCTCTAACCATCGAGGCCTGAGGCTCTGTGTAAGCCTGAGACTCTGTGTGGGCCTGAAGCTCTTTATAATAGACCGGAAGCTTCAGCCCGAACCTGCAGAGTTTGCCTGCATTTACCGGAGAGCTTTTCCGGAAGTCCACAGAAACTGAAGTTTCCCCGGTTTCCGGGACAATTTCCCTTATATAGAGCCCGCAAGCAAGCCCGCAGCCCGGACATATACTTGAGTACACATTCTCCCTGTATTTCACCTGCATGAACAGCCACCTCCTTCATTATCCTCATTGTCTTCGGGTTTCAGGGCAAAAAAAGGAGGGGTCCTGTCAGACATGCCCGGAAGGTACCTGTATTCTTTCTGGACGGGGACGGCAAAGCGCTGGTAAAGGCGTGTGAGCGGGATTTCCGCGGGGCAGACGTCTTCACACTGCCCGCAGCCTATACAGGAATCCGAAAGGTGCAGGAAGCGCACCATATGGAAAAGGGACATTTTGTAACTGTCTGCAAGGGACGAGTAAGCCGTACATTTGGAATCCTCCCCGCAGGTGCAAACCGGGCAGACTGCTTTACAGGCCCCGCAGTGAATACAGTTTTCAAGCTCCTTCCTGAAGTACTCGAAGCGTTCTTCCCCATTCTCAATCGGGGAAAAAACCTCAGCCTTCCGTTTCTCGCTCATCCCGAGCATTACCTTATTGACCTTTTCCCGGACAGAAATACTTTTTTCATCAGCCTGCATAACTTCGGCAAAGCCTGCACTGACAGCATTTCTGAGGAGCTCTGCCCCTTTTTCAGTCATGACTTCCACAAAGGTGCCCCTGCCTGCAAGGTCGCCGGAAACGCCCCAGTTCCCGCAGGCGAGGTCGGCATTTGTTGGGATCTTTACCTCGCAGTAGCGGCAGGAGTCTCTCCTCCCAAGCCCGTCGGCTTCGAGGTCGTCGATGGGAACTGCATGCTCTTTTCCGTCCTTTGTGAAGAAAACCAGCTTTCCTTTTACGATTTCTTCTCCTGCAATATCTTCAGGGCCAAGCCTGTAGACGGTCTCAAGCATTCTCCGGACCTTTTCAGGGTGCATTGTGCCCCCGCAGTTAAGGCCTATAACGTAAGTGTCCTCAGGGGACAGGGCATTCCTTTTTGCCCTCTCGACAACGGCCCTTGCATCGCAGGGCTTTGCAGGAAGGGCTATTCTTCCGGAACAGGTTTCAGGCTTTAAATACCTGGCAAGGTTTACGGGTACGGAGTGCATAGAGCCTGCTGATTCCAGGACCTCTTTCACGTCCGAGGTAAACACCGGATAGGCTTCGAATTCGCTGACTTTTTTCAGGATGAGCACCCTGTCCACAAGCCCTGTTTCAAGGGCAGATGCAAGCACTGCTGTCACAAGCCCTCCTGAAGCTCCGCGCACCCGCACCTCTTCGGATGCAGCCCAGCCGAGCAGCCTGTCCCCTACTTTAATATCGGCAACAGCTTTCAGTTCTGACATTTCAGGCCACCCCTTCAGGTTTTAAGACACATGGGCCAAGCTGCCTGATCTGTTCCGTAACCTTACGGACAACCTCGGCAAACTTTTCGCCTTCTGATGCCGAGATCCAGTTAAGCTGCAGCCTTTCTTCTTCCAGGCCGAGTTCTTTTAACATCGAACGCATGAAATTGAATTTTACAAGGGTCTTTTCATTTCCGTTTATGTAGTGGCAGTCCCCGAGGTGGCAGCCCGTAATCATCACGGCATCGGCTCCCTCAAGGAAAGCGGAGAATACATGCACAGGGTCTACCCTGCTCGAACACATCACGCGGATGATACGCATGCTCGCAGGCTGCTGGAAACGTCCGATTCCTGCACCGTCTGCACCTGCATAGGAACACCAATTACAGCAGAACATTACAATCCTGGGTTCCCATGCCTCAGAGATTTCGTTTTTGTCAGGTTCCATTAGCGGACCTCCTCAGAATAAGTAAAGACATCTTTCACCTGGGCAAGGAGCTGGTCATTTCTGAAATGCTGCTGGTCGAGCGCACCTGTCGGGCAGCTCATCGCACAGGCCCCGCAGCCCTTGCAGAGGGCAGGATTAACCCCGGATTTCCTTGCCTTATAAGAAATGCCCTGTTTTTCGATCCATACTTCCTTTAAGCTGATCGCCCCGTAAGGGCAGACCGCTTCACATGCCCCGCAGCCCACGCAGAGTTCGGCGTTGACTTTAGAGATGACAGCACTCGATTCCAGAGACTTTCTGGAGAGGATTGTACATGCCCTCGAAGCCGCAGCTGCTGCCTGAGCGATGCTTTCGTCCACAAGTTTGGGAGCCTGGGCTGTCCCGCAGAGGAAAACCCCTTCGGTTGCAAAGTCCACAGGCCTCAACTTTATGTGGACTTCCAGGAAAAAGCCATTTGAGTCCAGAGGGACCTTGAACATAGGAGCAATCTGCCTGTTTGTGGCAGGAGCTACAAGCGGAGCGCTCAGGACTACAAGGTCGGCATCGATTTCCAGGTCAAAACCCGTAATCTCGTCATATACGCGGACCTCTTTCTCCCCTATCCAGGGGAGCCGGGTGTCGGAGTAAGCAATAAAGCGGACTCCTGCAGCCCTTGCTCTTGAATAGAGCTCTTCCCATGCCCCATAAGTACGCATTTCCCTGTACAGCACATGCACGGTAGCCGACGGGTCCATTTTCTTGATGCGGAGCGCGTTTTTAACTGCAGTTATGCAGCAGACCCTGGAACAATACGGACGCTCTTTGTTCCTGCTGCCTGCACACTGGACCATTACCACATGTTTTGCCTTAAAATCGCCTTCGAGCTTCGCTTCAAGTTCGGACTGGGTGATAACATTCGGGAATTCCCCGTAACTGAAGTATCCTGCAGGTGAAAGCTCCTCGGCTCCTGTTGCAATAACCGCAACAGCAAACTTAACTTCCTGTTCCCTGCCTGCTGTATCCCTGACCCGGCCTTTGAAGTTTCCAACCGAGCCGCTGACCTCGACCAGTTCGGAACCTGTCAGGACTTTAATAAGAGGATGAACCCTGACCTTCTCGATAAGAGGGATAAGGATTTCCCTGGTTTTCCTGCCGTCCTGCAGGGCTGTTACATCCCTGAGGAGGCCTCCGAGTTCGGCTTCTTTTTCCACAATAAGGACTTCAAACCCGTTTTCTGCGATCTCGAGAGCTGCATTCAGGCCTGAGATTCCACCCCCAAGCACCAGGGCATTGTGCCCGAGCGAGAGTTCCTGTTTATAAAGTGGAGCAAGGTGCCTGATCCTGGAAACTCCCATCCTTACGATATCCTTTGCCTTCTCAGTGGCTTTTTCAGGCTCCTGCTGGTGAATCCAGGAACAGTGTTCTCTGATGTTTACAAGCTCAAAGAGGTAGGGGTTCAGCCCTGCGTCCCTGCAGCTTTCCTGAAAGAGGGGTTCGTGAGTTCTCGGAGTGCAGGAGGCGACAAGTACCCTGTTCAGCCCGTGTTCCGCGATCATTTCCTTGATCCGCTCCTGGGCATCTTCGGAGCAGGCATACATTTCCTCTCTTGCAACTGCCACATTTTCAAGCGTGCCGGCATAACGGACCACTTCAGGGACGTTAACAAAGCCTCCTATGTTCGTGCCGCAGTGGCAGACAACCACACCTACCTTCGGTTCGCCTTCTACTACCTTTTCAGGTGGGAACTCCTTTTTGCTTTCCAGAGTCCCGCGGGCAGAAGAGAGCAGAGCTCCGGCTTTTGCAGCAGCCCCGCTTGCCTGAGCCACTGTATCCGGAATATCTTTTGGTCCCTGCACAGCACCTGCAGCGAAAACTCCAGGCCTGTTCGTGCTCATCGGGTCCTCTATTGGAGTGCTGATAAATCCGGCTCCTGTAAGCCCGACCCCTGCAATCCTGGCAAGTTCTTTACCTGACTCGGAAGCCCCTATGCCTATGGAGAGGACGACCATATCGAACTCTTCGTGGGCTATGCTGCCGTCCTCTTCTTCATATGGGATCCTCAATTCACCTTTCAGAGGGTCGGCTTCAACACAAGAAGGACGGGAACGGATGAAGCGGACTTTTTTCTCATTTTTTGCCCGCTGGTAGAATTCCTCAAAGCCTTTTCCGAAAGCCCTGATATCGATATTGAAGATTGCACATTCAATCTTCGGGTCGTGCTCTTTTGCAATCACAGCCTGCTTTACGGCGTACATGCAGCAAACCGAGGAACAGTACTTTCTCGATAATTTCTGGTTCCTTGACCCCACGCACTGGATAAAAGCAATCTTCTTTGGCTCCTTTCCTTTCGAGGTTTGGAGATGCCCGTGGTAGGGCCCGGAAGCGTTCAGAAGCCTCTCAAACTGGAGGGAGGTTACAACATCGGGGTGCTCGGGCCTGTAAGCCTCAAGCCCTGCCGGGTTAAATGCCTCAAAACCCGCAGCAAGAATTACAGCTCCGACCTTGAGGGAAAGTTCGAGGTCCTTCTGGGTGTAGTCAATAGCTCCTCGTTTGCAGACCTTTGCACAGTTTCCGCATTTTCCTTTGTTAAGGTAGATGCAGTTATCAGGGTCAATGGTCATTACCCTTGGAACAGCCTGCGGAAAAGCGAGATAAATTGCTTTCCTCGGGGCAAGCCCTTCATTGAACCTGTCTGAGACTTTTTTCGGGCATTTTTCAATACAATCCCCGCAGCCCGTACACTTCGTCTCGTCCACGTATCTGGCTTTTTTCTTGAGTTTTACTGTAAAGTCCCCGGCAACTCCGTCAATGGCAAGGACTTCACTGTATGCGAGCAGCTCTATGTTCGGGTGCCTGCTGGCTTCCACAAGCTTGGGAGAAAGGATGCAGGCTGCACAGTCCGAAGTCGGGAACGTCTTATCAAGCTGGGCCATTTTTCCCCCAATTGTCGGCCCGGACTCGATAAGGTAAACTTTATACCCACTATTTGCAAGGTCAAGGGAAGCCTGTACCCCGGCAATCCCTCCACCGACGACAGCAACTGCCCCGGTTATGTCCGTTTTCATGCTTTCAGCTCCTACAGATGTTTTTCAGATAAATCGGCTTCAACACATTGTTTTTCAGCTTTTACTCCAGAGAAGCCTGAAGCTCATGTTGGCACTCCGCCCTTTTCAAGCCCGGTACCTGCACCGAGTTTCCTGCCCGGAAACCTGCTTTCGGCTCTTTCTCCGAGCTTTGTATAGAACTCACTGTTCTGGATGCGGTTTAAGTGAATGCCCAGTTCTTCAGGGGAATACCCGAGAGCAAGCCCGAGGAGCTGGGAGTAATGGAGTACCGGGATATTGAATTCCTTTCCCAGGCGGTCTGCAAGCTCAATCTGCCCCTGGTCGAACTGAAGGTGGCAAAAAGGACAGGCATCCACGATGCAGTCCACATTTGCGCTCTGCATATGTTCGAGCTTTTTTGCAGTAAGTGCAAGAGCCACGTCCAGAACAGCAGAACGGGCTCCTCCACCTGCTCCGCAGCAGGCTGTTTTGTCTTCATATTCCACGCTGCGGGCTCCTGTAGCTTCTACCAGTTCGTCAAAAAAAGAGGGGTTTTCCGCGCTTCCGAGTTTTCTTTCATGGGACGGCTTTATCAGGTGGCAGCCGTAGTGCACTGCGACCCTGAGGTCGAGAGGGTGTGTGACCGCATCCCGGACTTTTTCGGGACTGACTTCCCTGAACAGGTATTCGACTATGTGCCTGACCTCAATCTTCCCGGAAAACTCCTTTCCGATCTCAGAAAGCTTCTCATTGACCCCGGCTTTTGCCTCCGGGTCTTCTTTTAAGATCCGGTTAGTGTCTGCAAGCGTTGCATAACAGCCGTTGCACACGGTAAGGATGTCCGCATCCAGAGATTCCGAAAGACAGAGATTCCGGCTTGCAAGGGTAAGCCAGGTCTTTTTGTCAAAGGACTGGAAAACTCCGGGAGCAGGGCAGCAGGAAGCTCCTTCAAGTTCCTTTAAGGAAATTCCAAGCCGTTCCATTACTTTCCGGGTGGCACTTTCAATACCAGGATAACGGTTTGGGGCAATACAACCTAAAAAGAGAGAAAGGTTACGTTTTGAATTATCTGTAATGTTTTTCGTCATGTTTTTCAGCTTCTTATCGCAAATTCGTGTTTCAGGCTGATTTGTGTTTCAGGCTGATTTGTGTTTCAGGCTAAAGACTGCTGGTCAAACCCGATAAGCCGGTCAAACCCACAGGCTTTAATGAGATGCCTTACTTCTTCAAGGGCTTCCGGGCAGGAGTGTACGGTTCCGGGCAGTTCGTCCAGTTCAAGCTCTTTTCGCTTTTTCCTGTTCTGCTCATCAATCGGAACACCATGCCCTGTACGCATCACGTACTCTGCGATTTTTTTATGAGCTGGAAGCATGACACCGTTTTTTACGGCAATACTTCGAAGCTTAAGCATGGTGTCCACGGTTTTTACTCCCTCTGGGCATCGTTCTTGACACCTGAAGCAGGTAGTGCAGTACCAGAGGTGCTCGCTGTTGAGCACACGGTCCCGCAGCCCCATTGCAGACATGCGCAGAAGTTTTTTTATGTTGTACTGAGGTACAACATCGGTAACCGGGCAGCCTGTAGAGCAGCCCTTACAGTTAAAACACATCAGAATCTTTTCGGCTCCGGTCTCCTCTTTGATTTCCTCAAAAAAGGTAGGATCGGATTCTGAGGTTTTTATAGGGTGTTTCATAGATTCATCCCTGATACAACTCTTAATATTTGACGTAAATAAGCAATTTTTCAGATTTTAGATGATTTTTCATATAGATTATTTTTCATATTTTGGATAATTCTTCAAATATTTTGCCCGTTCTCAGGAAAGCACTCATGCAATGTGTACAATTTCATACATTGACCTTCGCTACCTGAAAAAGGCAGGTTAAACAGGCCCCCTGTTCAGAAATCATCTTCAGGAAGTCGGGGGGTAATAATATAATAATATACTTAAAAGTTTCGCATATTTATCATGATAAATAATTATAAATATAGCAAAAAAAAATATTTAAATAAAGATATATCAAGTGGCTGCAACTCATTTGAAAAAAATATAAATTAAAAAAAGTGAATACTGACCGACAGTAGAAATTTTTAAAAATAGTAAAGAACGTTCAAAATTATAGAAAACGTGAACAGAGCAAAAAATAGAGTGTAGATGGTGAAATTGCGTCTCCTATTTTTTCGCGGGAAGAGCCGGTTGCAGGCTAATGGAACAATACCCAGGATATTGTCTCTATTAATCACGGCACTGGTACAAGATTTGTTTTTTAATCTGGTTGGCAGGCAGGCTCCAGCTCCGCGCGGCGCAGGGAAAGAAAACTGAGGTATCCATTTTCCGGATTCCGGATAGATAAACCAGTTAATCGGAGACTACCGAAAAAATAGAAAAATTGAAAAAAGTGCAGAGACAGAATGTAGAAAGTAGAAAAAGAATAAAACCGTAAAAGTAGGAAATAGAAAAAAAGTAAAACCGTAAAAGTAGAAAAGGAAATAGTAAACAGGTTTCAGAACATCCGGACCTGTCTGCCAAGCCCTTCCCGGACAGCCCTCTCATAAACCATGTGCGCAGTTGCGACGTCCTGAATCGCAAGCCCTGTGGAGTCGAAGATCGTAATTTCCTCTTCACTCGTCCTGCCGGGTTTGAGATCGGCGATAATTTCTCCAAGCTGGGCGTGAATGTCATTTTCCGAGATGTAGTGCTTTGAAAGGGGTACGTTTACTTCCCCTGAATGGAGCGCCTGTACCATATCATCGACAATGATCTTGGAGCGGAGGAGGAGTTCGGGGTCGAGTTCTTCTTTTCCTACAGCGTCTGCCCCTATTGCGTTTATATGGGTCCCTTCTTTAATCCAGCTGGCTTTTACGATTGGTTTTCTTGTAGGGGTTGTCGTAACAAGAATATCGCAGTCGCAGACCTTTTCAATGCTTTCCTCATACTGGATTTCACAGGGCACGAAGTCTGCCATTTCCCGGATAAATTGTTCACAGCTTTCTTTTGTCCTGGAATTGATTTTCACAGTTTCGGGCTCAAAAACTTCACAGAGGGCTTCAAGCTGCGTCCTTGCCTGGTTTCCCGCACCTACAAGACCGATAATTTTAGAGTCCTTTCTTGCAAGGTATTTTGCAGCAATCCCTCCGGCTGCTCCTGTCCGGATGTCGGTAAGGTAAGTCCCGTCCATAATTGCCACAGGGGCTCCGGTTTCTGGGGAAATGAGAATAATTAGCGCCATTACTGTAGGAAGGCCGAGCGTGGGGTTTCCGGGATGGACGTTTACGATTTTTACGCCTGTAATGTCCTCTTCTTCAAGATATGCGGGCATTGTCCTCAGGTCGCCGTTGTAAGCTGTATAGTAAAGATAGGATTTGGGGGGCATCTGCACCTTGCCAAGCCCATGCTGTCTGAAAGCTCTTTCCACTACCTGCATATCAGAATGCATATCCACAACGCTTTTTACCTCTTCCTGAGACAGCCACAAAACTTCCATAACAGAACCCTCCACCGGAGCCATAGACCTTCCTCACATCCGAACCGTAAGCTGGCTTCCGGCTGAAAACCAGGCTTAAATCGAATAAAACCGGAATAAAAACCGGCAAGCAAACAGTCACATTGATTTCCAGGCAGCACAAATTGCTATTTTTATTCGCGCAAATATGTATATATAACATATATCTTCACTCATTTAAAGAACTTCCTTCCTTAAAGGAGAAATTATGCAAGAGAGTTCTGCTGCTTTTTCCGGACCCTACCTGAAAGAAAAACTGCTGAAGCCCGCCAGAGACATCAGAAGCATTCTGCGCTGGGGTTATCCTAAATTTGCCACCATCCGCTTCGTGTCTGACCACTCTCAGCTCAGTGTCAAGGAACGAAATATTCTCACAAGGGTGATTATGCCCCCGGATAAAGTCGTATCCAGAGTCAGGAAAAAAATAGCCTGCGACGGTATAAGAGATAAGGACCTCCTCCTTGACGGGTACAATGTCCTCCTCAGCGTGGACAGCCTGCTGAAAAACGAGCCCATGTGGTTCTGCGACGACGGATATATCAGGGACACTCGCTATTACTTTAGCAAGGCACGCCAGGCTGAAGATATCGAGGAGGCTCTGGATTCTGTTCTTGAATTTTTATCAGAAGCTCACCCGAAGTCAGTAACCTTCCTGCTTGATGCCCAGATCAGCCGGAGCGGAGAACTTGCCGGCTTTATCCGCCGCAAACTCAAAGAACATGGGATTTCGGGCGAGGCTCGGACCTCAAAAACTGCGGATTTCGACCTGAAAACCGAAGGCAGAAATTCCGAAAATAACCTCGTTGTCGCAACCTCCGACGGAATCGTAATTGACTCAGTCCTTCAGGTAATTGATATTCCGGCTTGCCTCATGGAAAAAATAGGAATTGAGCCTGTGAGGCTGTATTAAATTAGGGCTCTACTAACCTGAGGCTCTACTAACCTGAGGCTCTACTAATCTGAAACTCTACTAATCTGAAACTCTACTAATCTGAAGCTCTACTAACCTGAGGCTCCACTAACCTGAAGTTGTACTTGACTGAGCAGGCAAGGCTCATTAATTCATTACCAGAAACTCTGTCTGGAATATTCTGCCTGCCTGTAGATTTCTTCGGCTTCTGCGTACTGCCCTTTTTCCTTCAGCAGATCTCCGTATCCGCAAAGGCTTCCGAAATGTCCGGGATCGAGTTCAAGGGCTTTTTTGTACTGGACCTCGGCTTCGTGCCGGTGCCCGAACCTGGCAAGCAGCCTTGCATATTCGCAGTGGGATTCCACATCCCCGGGGTCAATTTTAAGGGCATACCTGAAGTGTACCCTTGCCCCATGAATAATTCCATGGTCTGCAAGCAGACGGGCATAGAACAGGTGGAGCTTCGGGCTTTCCGGGTCTGCTTTGAGGGCTTCTATGTAGTGGGCTTCAGCTTCCAGGGGCTCCCCTTTTTCTATAAGGAGGCGAGCATAGCGGAAATTGGACTCCACATGCCCGGAATCAAGTTCAAGCGCCCGGATATAATGGTAGTTAGCTTCGGTTTTTTGCCCGCATTTGTAAAGCAAGATTCCATACCCGCAGTGAACTCCCACATGCCTCGGATCAAGGAGAAGGGCTTTTTTGTACGCTTCTTCAGCGCCGTCCAGGTCCTTGAGCCTGTAAAGCAGGCAGCCGTAATTGCAGAGCGTATCAACATGGAAAGGGTGGATTTCAAGGGCTCTTTCATACTGGACTCTTGCAGCATCAAGTTTCCCGAGTTCAGCAAGCATAGCTCCGTATCCGCAGAGAGCTTCTATATTTTCCGGGTTTTCCTCAAGCACTTCTTCAAATTCCCTGGCAGCAAGATCCCCAAGCCCCAGCAAAGAAGCTGTTTTCCCCGCCTCCATGTGGGCTTCTTCCCGCATTTTCCCTGATAAAAGTAACGCGCATGCCCTGGAAAATGCATACTTTTCCCTGTACATCTTATCGTTGCCGAAAATAAAGGAGAGTTTCAGCAGAGTCTCTGTCAAAAGCGAGTGCTCACGTGAAAAAGAAATGACAAACTCAACGACCTCATCGAGATCACATTTATCTTCTGCAACCTTTTCGATTACATGAAAAACCAGCTTGTCTACGGCATCTATATCCATGCCCAAAACCTCCTAAATTTTACCTATACAGTTAATTTATTTGGCAGGCTATAAATAAATACCCATTTATATTCGTCCGACTATTATACGCGCAGTTGTTTGGTTTTACTTAAAAACATTATTATATTTATGGAACACAGTATAAATAAATGTGGTTTTACTATATTGATTTCAAAACGAGTACGTTCAGGATTTTAAGATATGCTTAGTTGTTCACCATCAATTGGGCGATATATCTCATTTTGAGGCTGCTGCATAGCACCCACAGCACCACCCACAAATCCGCAGATAGACGATTTTCCGCATCATACGGCTTTGCAAGACCACGCAAGGGCTAATTAAAAGTAGCAAATATTCTGATGTTTTGAAGTAAGAATAGCATGATACGATAAAAATCCAATAAAAAGAATAACATGAGTTATGAAACCTGTGGAGTAAATTTTATAAATAAAGTATTAGGACTAATTATGGTATACTTGTATGTAATAAGAACAACAGGTAATGAATCAGGAAACCACCGGTTTTAATGGGTGGGATTTCATATTATATCTCGTACGTTCCTTCTCCTGTAAAAAGCTGACCATTTACTGTTGTCCATCCATACTGAGATCCGGACAATTTAAACGGGATAAGAAAATAGTAATAGAGGGTAACTTATTCGATCCGGGCAATGATATTAATTACAAATTTTCCTCTCAGTCACGTTGTTTAATTAAAAAACCTGCAATCTGATTATCCAATCCTGCATCACTTTTTCTTGAGTTTCCATCTACCATACAGGCAGATCAAGCTTCCCAATAATCCAAAACCTGGAGTAGAGTTATTTTTACTTGATTCATTTCCACCTGAGCTACTACCATTATTAGATTCAGAATTATTATTGTTTGAATTATTTAGTTCGACAGCTTTTTTTTCTTCTGAGGATGATAAGTTAGTTTCTTTAACTTCTGTACCTTCAGTTGCGTTAGAGGTAACCTTTGCGCTTTGATTAGTTATATTGGAATCTATAAAGTGCCCAAAGGCAACTTCAATAGGATATTTTCCTACAGGCACTGTGTCTGTAACCCTGTTTGTAGAGGTGTCTATTACAGAAACAGTGTGGCTCGCATAATTCACCACATATACCTTTGCTCCGTCTTGGGTAACTTCAATTCCACCAGGTGCCTTTCCTACAGGCACAGTGGCTGTGACCTTGTTTGTGGCTGTATCAATAATATCAACAGCACCTGTAAGTGAAGTGATGGGATTTATCGCTACGTATACCTTTTTTCCATCCGGACTTACCGCTACTCCCTTAGGATTTCTTCCTGTTTTAACCGTACTTACAACAGCATTTGAAATTGTATCTATTATAGAAATACTGCTGCTTGCCATATTCGCCACATATACCTTGTTCCCATCCGGACTGATTGCAACCCCAAGTGAATGGTTTCCTGTAGGTATCGTGGCTGCAACAGTGTTTGCGGTTGTGTCAATTACAGAGACTGTACCTGTAAAGTTAGTTGAATAACCGCCAGAATTCGCCACATATACCTTTTTCCCATCCGGGCTAACGGCAACTCCGAAAGGAAAGTTTCCTACAGGCACTGTGGCTGTAATCTTATTTGTGGCTGTGTCAATTAAAGAAACAGTGTTGTTGCTGAAACTCGTCACGTATGCCTTTGTCCCATCTGGACTTACTGCAATTTTTTGAGGATAGGTTCCTACTTTCACTGTGGCTATAACTTTATTTTTGGTGGTGTTAATTACAGATACAGTGTTGCTACCTGAGTTCACAACATATGCCTTTGTTTCATCCGGACTGATTGCAACTCCAGAGGGATGTTCTCCTACATCTACTGTGGCTGTAATCTTATTTGTGGCTGTGTCAATTACAGAGAGATTATTACTGTCGTAGTTAGTAATGTAGGCAAATGGAGCTGCACCTACGACACCCATCAGTATTAAAATCATAAGTGCAGTTATTCCTAAAACTCTTATGAGAGTATTGTTTCTGCGTGCTTTATTAGACATCACTACAGATGGAATTGTAATAGAAAAAGTGTCAATCGGCATTGTTGATATACTTTTATTTTTCATCATTTATCCCCAAGCAATGTTTGCCTTTTATACCAGTGCCACTATTAAAAAATTGGACTAAGATATATTTCTAAAAATCTTCATTAATTTAAGTCAACTTCAGGATAAAACAAACGAGCTACAAGACAAAAAATTTCAGGAGAAAATATTATTTACTGCCTAATTAGTATTTTGTATCTAAATTTTAGCAAATATATTGAAATGTGGCGAGAATTTTGATAACCCCTACTTTTTGACTGGTTATATATAAAGTGTATATGCAACCGTTTCAGAGATTTCTCGAACTTCTTTGAGGAAGTTTGGTTTATATATACGTTTTTTTCTTGACTGGTGGTGAATTCAATTTTTGGTGTACCATTCGACCCACCAGTCATTGGATCATTAATGCCAATAATTCCGGGTTATCCAGGTCCTTTATTACTTCTTCCTGAGTTTCCATCCACCATACAGGCAGATCAAGCTTCCCAATAATCCAAAACCTGGAGTAGAGTTATTTTTACTTGATTCATTTCCACCTGAGCTACTACCA
>NZ_JJOV01000009.1:0-16475 GCF_000979385.1 Methanosarcina sp. 2.H.A.1B.4 | reverse complement strand
GCATCCAAGCAGGATTACACCTGCCATAAGATCGGCAGGAAGCTTTAAAGCCAGGCAAACTATCCACGCTGCCAGAGGCATAAGGGTGTACTGCATAAGGGTGCCCAGCAAGACCACATAAGGCCTTTTCAGGACTGCAAGGAAACTGTCCACTGAAAGTGTGACTCCCATCCCGAGCATGATCAGGCTCAAAAGGGGTACAATGAAGCCTTTATAGGGGACAAAATATTCCGGGTATACATAGGCTACTGCGGATAAAAGAACCGCCCAGAGAGGAAATAAGGATGTGAACTTTTTAATCATTTTTTAGTACACCAGCTCTTCAAATTGACACTTTAGTCATTAAATAAACTGAGATTGTCATTTAAATATATGTCTATTTATTCCCAATAAATAATAAAGCTGTAATTAATTTTGAAATAATAACAAAGATAAACAGTGTATATTTTTGGTAGACCTGAAAATAGAAGCTTCACTCATTTCAACTGCCACCAGTTAACTTTCATCCTGTTAAAAGCTCAGGGTACTCAGAATTTTCCGAACACCCACTTGCTACTTATATATACAGGCTCTGCCGATACAATCCCCCATGAGACTGGATTCATACCTTGTAGATATGGGACATTTCAAGTCAAGGGGACGAGCCAAGACTGCCATTCATGAAGGAAACGTTAAAGTTAACGGCACTGTGGTAACAAAAGTTTCCAGGGATGTCTCAATTGATGATGTAATAGAAGTTGCCGAAGGCCTGGACCAGCCGCAGGGCTACTTCAAACTCCGGTTTATACAGGAAGAAAGCGGGGTCCTTAAACCCAGGGACAGAGTTCTTGACCTGGGATCGAGTGCAGGCGGTTTTCTCCTTTTTGCGTCAGAGATTGTAGACCATATAAAAGGCATAGAGTTCAGCCGGGATTTCAGAAGCGAGCTTGGAAAAATTGCATATGAGCGGGAAAACGTTGAGGTAATATTCGGGGATGTTTTCACCATACCTCTTAAAGAGCTCTCTGAGGAGCCTGTGGATGTTATTCTCTCAGACATGACTCTTGAGCCTGAAAACTCAATCAAAGCTCTTGCCAGAGTGCTCCCTCTCCTGAAAGAAGGTGGAAGGCTGCTCCAGGTAATAAAAACCGGAAAGAAGAAAAATCCGAGGCCAGTCCTGAGCAAGATTGAGAACCTGGGGCTTGAAATCCAGCAGGTCATCAATTCCGAAAAGCAGGAGGTTTACGTGGTTGCAAGAAAACTTCTGCCTGAAGAAAAAGAGTCCAGAGGAATTCAAACGGATGAAAGCTGATGAAAAAGCAGGCTTCTCTCCGAATAAGCACAACTGTACGGACAAGTACGCTAACGAGACCGGACTAAAGGTCTATGGGCATGGAAAACCTGTTCGCCTCTTTGCTGCAGGGCTGCATGGAGATGAATGGAGGGACACAACGGAAATCCTGATGAAAATAGAGCCTCCTGAAAAAGGCACCCTTGCGTTGATCCCTCTTGTCAAAAGGGGAGAATATACTTCAACTCTGGACCCGGCTTACTATCAGGTAATGGGGCTAAGTATACTCGAAGCCATTGAAGACCTGAATCCTGAAATTTATATTGAGCTCCATTCCTATTCCAGAGAAAACCTTGAAAAACTTGCAGGCAGGGACAGGCTGGAAAGGACCGGAGTACCTGCCTACAGCGTCCTGAAAGCAGGGGTATTATTGGGGTCGGTTTCTCCCTGGATTCGAAGGAAGTATTTTCCAAAAGAAGCCCTATGCCTCTCTTTTGAGGTCCAGAAAGGAAATTCCCGGTCAAGGGAATTTGCTGCCAGCATGCTTGAAGTCCTCAAAGAAACTGAGTCAAGGGATGAGTTCGTTGAATACCTGAGAAAAGAATTTCCTGAACAGGCAAGAAAAGCTATCGAGGATTACCGGCGCTTTTATGGGGAAATCTGAGAGCTTGCCTGCTGAGATATAGATAAAAAAGGAGATATAGATAAAAAGGAGACTTCCCTCCTGAAAAGGGAGTCTTAAAGCACGGGAAGTGCATATTGAAATTGTAATATATTGAAATTGTAATATATTGAAATTGTAATATATTGAAATTGTAATATATTGAAATTGTAATATATTGAAATTGTAATATATTGAAATTGTAATATATTGAAATTGTAATATATTGAAATTGTAATATCTTGGAGTAATAAAATATTGAAAATAGTGATTTTGTAAAAAAATGAATGTTTACCCGTACCGCATTAAAGCATTCAGTTCCGAGTCTGTTTTAAGGAAAGCCTGCTCTTTTTCATGAAGTGTGCGTTGAGCGACGTCAATCCCGCTTTTCATGGCGATCTGTTCGGACTGGCTTGCGTTATTGTACGTATTTATAAGTTCGTTATAATAGGATCTTTCGGTCTCATAGTCAAGAGCCTTTATTTTCCAGTCCCTGTATAGGGAAAGGAAATCTCTATAGTTCCCCGGGTTACTGAAGGTCAGTCCCTGGTAGTACATTTCGTTTTCATCACTATAAACAATATACCCACCAGTACATTCTACGGCTAACCATGAACCCGGAGAAACTTCAGCCAGGACCCATGCATGATTGAAGCCGTCAATGGTGCTCGAGTTCGACACATTATATGTACGGCCAGGAACTTCAATCTCACCAAGGTTCCCGGAATCAGGGCTTTTATGGACAGTTTTCCCATTTGCAATTATACTATCGCCTGCAGATTCAAAATTTCCGACTGCTATTCTTGAGTTAATGCCTTTTGCCTTTAACATGTTCCAGACGTCCTGGGCCATGTTATCGCAGTCATAAACATCATCTTTTGAATATGTGTGGCTACTGGAGTACTCGGTTGCTATTTGCTCGCATAACCTGATATTTTTATCAGTCTGTATCCGGTCCTGTGATGTCGGACTGTTTGCACCAGGATATTCATTAGAGCCAAGGGCAAAAGTTGAATATGCAGTCAATAAGGTTCCTAAAATACAAATTAAAGCCACAATCCAGATCCCTTTAAAAATACACCTGTGGATGGGTATTTTATGGTTATTAAAAGAGAGGAACACTGTTTTAGTAAAATTGAGTTCTCGGGAAGTAGAGGTTTCGGACTCGAAATCCTTCATCTCAGGTTCAGAACTCTCTATATCAGGTTTGTTTTTAATTCTCTTTCCGCAACCTGAACAAAAAAAGTCTTCCGGATCTATTTTTAATCCGCAGTTATTGCAGTACACCTTCCACTACCTCTTAGGGGGGTTATCTTATACTCTTCAGGGGGTTATTTTATAATTTTAAAGGAGCTTAAGGTCTCAGAACCTGTTAAGTGAAAAATGAAGCTTAACCAGCCAGTTCAAACTCTTTATCCCAAAAGTCCGTTCAGGAGCCAATTTTTTGGACTCAGTTGACTAAGGGTCAGTTGACTAAGGGTCAGTTTGAGAGTCCAGTGATTTGCCCTCTATTTCCCGGAGACCAGAAACATGCAGCTTGAAAAGTATCCTGTAAATTGAGTTTTCTGGTTAGCCAAAAGCTGGACTTTAAATCCTCTAAATTATTTTCAATTCAAATATAAAATTTACTTACATATATAATTGAGGTAGTTTAATGATAGTTTAATGGTAGAAAATAATAGAGAAATTATAAGATCGAAGATAAAAACAGATAATCTTAAAAGAGAAAAGTAAAACAGATAATCTTAAAAGAGAAAAGTAAAACAGATAATCTTAAAAGAGAAAAGTAAAACAGATAATCTAAAAATCCAAAAAGAAGAAAATAAACCTGAAGTGATGACACTTCTTCCAAAAAAAGGAGTTGCAGAAAAGAATCTGCAACTTTTCCTGTTATAAATTAAGTTACTTCCTTTTCAATCGTTAAACTGAAAGGGTCAGGTTTTACCTGCGCATATTAAGTGCAGGTGCTGACATGCCTTCGTAGGTACTTGCCATATGCTCGGGTCTGACGTCCTGCATTGAGGAACTCTGGGCGCGGAGCATACTGTCCACACGAAGCACCATTGCCGCAGTTTCGGAGCCTGCTTTGATGGAGTTAACCTTTACCCTGAGAGGGTCAACAACACCTTTTTCAAGCATATCTTCAGCAGCACCGGTCAGGATGTTCAAACCGGCGTTTTTGTTTTCGGCATGCTTTGCGCGGAGGTTCAGGATGGTGTCGATGGTATCCAGGCCTGCGTTTCTTGCAATTGTCCTTGGAATCTCTTCAAGAGCTTCAGCAAAAGCTGTGATTGCCGTCTGTTCACGTCCACCTATGCTGGAAGCATAAGAACGGAGTAAGAGTGCAACTTCCATTTCCGAAGCTCCACCTCCGGCAACGACCTTGCCGTCTTCAACCACACATTTCACAACTTTAAGGGCATCATCAATTGCACGTTCCAGGTTGTCCACCACATGCTCGGTCCCGCCGCGAAGAACGATTGAGACTGATTTTGCACCCTTGCAGTCCCTGAGGTAGGTTTTACCCTGATCGCCGTCTCTGTCCTGCTCAAGGAGCCCTGCGTGCCCGAGTTCTTTTTCTGTAAGTTCTTTGATGTTCCTTACAGGTCTGCCTCCCGTAGCGTCAGCGAGGTGCTGCATATCGTCGTTTTTCACCCTGCGAGTTGCGTAGATCCCCCTGCTCTGGAGGTAGGCTGCGATCTTGTCATCCATGCCCTTGGAGCAGAAGACAGCATTTGCGCCTGCCCGGATTATGTAATCCGCCATCTCTAAAAGAGCTGCATCCTCTTGCTTTACGAAATTTTCAATATCACTTACGTTGCTGATCTGAAGCTTTGCCTTGTTTGCAGTCTTTTCTGTCTCCATAGGAGCATCAATGAGCGCGATATTGGGATTTACAATCCTGAGCGAGAAGTTTTTATCGAGTGCAACCTTGTCGATCACAACTCCCTCCACAAATTCAGTCTTCTCAACAAGCCCACCGATATCTTTTGAAAGTATAATGTTTTTAAGGTTGGCTTTTCCTTCCTCATGAATGGCAAGAACTGCATCCACGCAGAGTTCTGCAATCAAGCGGTTGTATTTTTCGGAAGCTTTGCCAGTGATGGAGGTTCTGGCAGTTTTTATAAGCAATTCTCTGTCTTCCTCGCCTGCAGTAACTGCCAGGGTCTCTAAAATCTCAACAGCTTTCTCTGCTGCAAGCTTGTATCCTTTGACAACAACTGACGGGTGGATTCCCTTTTCAATAATGCCTTCTGCTTTTTCCAGCAGGGCACCTGTGAACACAACAGCGCTTGTGGTCCCGTCACCTGCAGAACTTTCCAGTGACTGAGCAACCTCCACAAGCATCTTAGCTGTCGGATGCTCAATGGACATATCGTGTAAGATAGTAGCACCGTCATTTGTGATGGTGATGTCCCCCAGAGGGTTCACAAGCATCTTATCCATGCCTCGGGGTCCAAGCGTACTCTTAACTATGGTTGCTACTGCTTTTGCAGCTGCAATATTCATGCTGAGTACATCTTTTCCCTTTGTTTGTTCTTTTCTCGGATCTATTATGAAGATTTGCTGGCCACCTTTGTCCATATGAACAAAACCTCCTGAAAATACATAGTATGAATTGAAGGATAAATAATTGATAATTTGAAGTTGTTTTCTGGCTTGCGGTTGCTTTATCTCAGGTATCGAACCCGAGAACCCTGTTTTGCGCAATTTGTTTGACTTGCCGATAGTTATTTTATCAGGAAATTACTGATAATACTTCTATAAAAATATTCCGGTAAGACCTGTGATTTTTACAACAGGGACTTGAAGGAAAATGTTTGCAGGAAGCACTTCTGCCTTTAACTTCTATCACTTAAAAGAATATTTTAATAGATTCATTCTTTTATGTGAAATATCGGTTTTTATGCTCTTTTCCAGGGAATTTATTTGTGATTCTGTTTATTTCTACCGAGTTATCCGGCTTAGTTTTACCTGGTTATCCGGCTTATTTTTGCTGTGTTATAATCTTCACAGACCCGTCTTTATTTCCTATGTAAAGCTCATCCACATTGCAAAAAATCCCGTGCTCAACCACTCCTGGAATTGCAGATAGTTGAAGAGCAAGAGCTTCCGGGTCTTTTATAACACCAAATTCTGCATCAAGGACAAAGTTCCCATTATCCGTTATTACGGGCCCGTCTTTTTTTACAGCAGACCTGAGTTGTGGTTTTCCACCCAGTTCCAGGATTTTCTTTACGGCAAGTTCTTTTGCAAAAGGCAGGACTTCCACAGGCACGGTTTTATCAAGCTGCGTGCTCGTTTTCGACTCATCAGCTACAACCACAAACCGTTTTGCAGAAACAGAAACGATCTTTTCCCTTGTATGAGCTGCCCCTCCTCCTTTAATGGCATGGAGTTCGGAGTCGATCTGGTCAGCTCCGTCAATGGCAAGGTCCAGTTCAGGGTGCTGGGAAAGGGTGGTCAGCCTGATTCCGGCATCTATCGCGAGCATCTCGGATTGGTAAGAGGTGACAATCCCCAGAATATCGAGCCCTTCCTCCCGCACAAGGCGTCCAAGTTCCTTTATGGTGTATGCAACTGTTGAGCCTGTACCCAGTCCAACAACCATTCCGGGTCTGACAAGTCTGGCTGCAGCAATCCCAGCTGCCCGTTTTTCGGGAGAATCAGTAGAAGTATTTCTTTCCGTCATTTTATTTTCCGCCTTTAAGATTTAAAAAAGTTAACAACTATTTTTCAAAAACAGGAAGTCCTTTCAAGCTTAAAAGAAAAAATTGGAGGGTTTCAGGGAGAAAGTCTTCTCCTGTCCCTCGGGAAGAGTACTGTATCCCTGATATTGCCAGTTCCAAGCATGGTCATGACAAAACGTTCACAGCCCATTCCCCATCCGGCATGCGGAGGCATTCCGTATTCGAAAGCTTTAAGATAAAACTCAAAACCGTCAGGGTTTAAGCCCTGTGATTCGATCCGGCTCTTGAGCAGGTCAGGAATGTGAATCCGCTGAGCTCCTGAGGAAAGCTCCATTGTACGGTGCATCATGTCAAAGGACTTGCTGAATTCAGGCCTGTCCTCATAAGGCATGGCATAGAAAGGTTTGATCTCCGTGGGCCAGTCGATAATGAAGTAGTGGGATTCGCCTGTAGTTTCGTAGACATAATCTCCGACTGTGTGTTCCCCGAGAGTTCCAAGGTCATCTCCCCAGTGCATTTTCTCTTCAGAACGGCTGTTTATGATCTCGATTACCTCGTCATATGTAAGCTTCAGGAAAGGAGTCTTCGGGACCTTAAGCTCAACCCCGAGTGCTTCAAGGGAGACTTTGCAGTTCTCAATTACACGGGCATAGACGTAAGCAACCAGGTTTTCCAGAATTTCCATTACATCGAAGTGGTCGGCAAAGCTGACTTCGACATCGATGGAAGTGGCTTCGTTTAAGTGCCTGCGAGTATCATGTTCTTCTGCCCTGAAGATGGGGCCGATTTCAAAGACCCTGTCAAACCCGCCGCTCATGAGGATCTGCTTGAAGAGCTGGGGGCTCTGGTTGAGGAAGGCTTCCCTGTCAAAATAGGTGATCGGGAAAAGGGCAGTTCCACCTTCGGTTGCGGTGGCAACGACCTTGGGGGTTGCTGTTTCAATAAAGTTATTCTTTACGAAATATTCCCTGATTGCCTGGAGAGACTCATGCCTTATCTTAAAAACCGCAGTTGTCTCGGCTCTTCTAAGGTCTATAAAGCGGGAGTCAAGCCTCGTGTCAAGTTCGGCTTCCACCTTTCCGGTTGTGTCCATAGGAAGAGGGGAAGCTGCACCGTTCAAGACATTGATCTCGTCAGGGAGCATTTCATAACCGTTCGGAGCTTTTTCTTCAAACTTGACAGAGCCGGTTACGGAAATTACGGACTCGCGAACGAGCCTTCTTGCTGCATCGAAGAGTTCTTTGTCAATTTTTTTCTTTATGAGTGTGACCTGAGCCTTTCCTTCCCTGTCCCTGAGAACAACGAAACAGATCCCTCCGAGGTCTCTGACCTCATGGACCCAGCCTGCGAGGGTTATTTTCTGACCGTTATCAACTTTTTCGGGCTTGACATCGGCTGTATAATGTGTTCTGAGATTTGCTAAAGACATAAATTCACCTTGATTAGGGGATAAATTAAACGTAAATATAAGAATGAAGCTGAAACGTAGGTGAATAGTCATAACTCATTATTAATGTATTTGTTGCACCGCCCGAATTGCGCCTCGGGAGTACGCGGTCCTTTTCGCTCGCTCTGCTCGCTCAAGAGGACTAACGATTGGATAAAGAAATAAAGAGTAAAAGAGTAGAAGCGAAATAGAAGTGTAAAAACTGAGATTTAGAAGGGAAAATAGCGTGAGAAAGGAAATAATAATATTTATGATGATTTTAGGTGTGCTTTTTGTTGCGGGTTGTGCTGACAACGGAGTTTCGGAAGAGCCTGCACCTTCCACACCTGCAGAGGGAGTAGATAAGGGGGAAATAGCGGGAACCGGAGAGAATGTGACAGAAGCAGAGGATGATATTGTTGATGTCGAGATCCGGGGTTACAAATACGTGCCCCAAAACCTTACTGTTAAAGTTGGACAGACTGTCAGGTGGACTAACAACGATACTGTTCTCCATGATGTGGTAGGTTCGGGTATTAAATCCGAGTACCTTCAAAAGGGAGAGGCATTTACTTACACATTTGAAGAGGAAGGAACATATGAGTATATCTGCAAAATACACCCCTGGATGGCAGGAGAGGTAATTGCAGAGGTCTGAATAGAGAAGAGAGTTCCTTAAACGAGCTCAGCAAGAATCAAAGGCTGATAAGGAGTGGCGGTTAATAAATCATCACATATCAGCATTCTGGAAATGAGATTCTGAACTGTTGGAAAGGTACGCTGGAAGATCGAACACGCGTCTTTTGTAGTAAATATTTGTAGTAAATATTTGTAGTAAATATTTGTAGTAAATATTTGTAGTAAATATTTGTAGTAAATATTTTTTTATAAACTCCAAAACTTGAAAAACGTAATTCAATTTCATTATAAGTTCAAAACCCAAAAACAGGGATCTTTTTTAGAAAAATCAACGTTGTACTGGCGCACCTGCAACAAGCAGGCTGTCCGACAATTACTGCCAATAATAATTGAGATCTAATTGAATTCCTTCTTTTTAGATTTAAAGGCTTTAAACACCTTATTTGTTACATGTTTTTGCCCTGAAATTGAATTGTCAGACAGCCTCCAAGGTGCGGGGTATTCGACTGAAATAAAAACCTCTGTTGAGAGCCCGAATCTGGCGCGCGCCCTGATTGCATCGAAAAAAGAGGCTGAAATAATGAAGAGATTATTTTATTAATATATTTATTTTTGTGCTTATTGTTCATGAATGAAAATTAACTAAATATTAATACCGTTTAAATGGGGTCGAATTATAAAGCCTCTTAATTATAACGAATTATAATTAGATTTGCAAAAATACGTATTTTTCACAGATACCTATATATAATGTTACTGAACTCCAAGGTTCTGAATACAACTAATATTATAATATTATAAAATTTCAGAGAAAAGAAGGAGTAAAAAATTATACAGATTGTACATCTATCAGATCTTCATTTTTCAGAAGCGTATTTTGTCCCGGAAATTGCAGAATCCATGCTGCAGAGCATAAATCAACTGGACCCGGACATTGTGGTAATTACCGGCGACCTGACAGAAAATGGGTTTTCAGCCGAATACGATGGAGTAAAAAAGTTTATTGACAGGATCGCGTGTAAAGACAAGGTCCTTGTTCCTGGAAACCACGACTCCAAAAATGCAGGATATCTTCACTTTGAAGACCTTTTTGAAAATAGGTTCTCAAACAGGAATCTCGGGGGCGTAACCGTTGTAGGGGTTGACTCCTCCCAGCCGGACATTGACGAAGGGCACCTGGGTAGAGAAAACTACGGCTGGATCAAAGAAGCCTTTTCCGGGCAGAATTTCAAGATCTTTGCCCTGCACCACCACCTTGTCCCGATCCCTCTTTCGGGCAGAGAAAACAGCGTCCTTGTCGATGCAGGCGATGTCCTTGATCTCCTGAACCGCTGCAAAGTAAACCTTGTACTTTGCGGGCACTGCCACATTCCTCATGTCTGGAACCTGAACAACATGCTCGTTGTAAACGCAGGTACCTTCTGTTCCTCCAAGACCAGAGGCAAAACCACGCAGTGCTTTAATCTGATCCAGGCTGAAAACGAAAATTCAGATAATAACAACTGGAAGGTCAGGGTTTCCAGGGTTTTCCCGCAGGGGAAAATGGAACTGATCACTAAAACAGTTATGTGAGGGTGAATCAGAAATTTTGACATTTCTTTGTCGCCGTATTTTCCTTCCTTTTTTATTTTTTATTACTCTGATCAGGCTGCGAAAAGTCTGCGAAAAGTCTGCAAAAAGTCTGCAAAAAGTCTGCAAAAAGTCTGCAAAATCAGTGTCAATAAACCAGAAAATCGGATGAAATTAATTACAGTTAGACGAAATTAATTACATATACTTCCTCCGGATCCGCCATCCGACCAGATTATCCGTTTCAATCCTCTCAACCTCTTTTCTCTCAGCCAGGTCATCCAGAATTTCAAGAAGCTCTTTTTCCCCAATCTCAATTTCGTACCTGTCTTTAAACTCAGCAGTGAGCCGGGAGATATCAAGAGTCCTGTCCCCGAGAATCTTTTCCGCAAACCCTGCCAGATCCTCATAGCGGGCCCAGGGGTAGATTATCCAGCGCCACCTGATAACCTTCTGGCCATAGAAATCCGGGGTGAAGGAAGAACAGGTCTTGTGCTGGAGGACTGCAGTTCTGATTTCAGCAGGTCTCAGGCTCTGCACGTAGTCAACCGAAAGGTTCAGGGTCTCTCCGGTATCAGTGACGTCGTCAACGATGAGCACTTTTTTCCCGCTGATGTCCACAGAGATGGGAAACTTTATCCTCGCTTCTGCCTGCATATCCGCACCCCTCATGTAGTGCTCGACCTTCATAGAAGTCAGGTCATTGAAAAGCAAAAAATCGCAAACCAGCCTTCCAGGCACATAGCCTCCCCTCCCTATGGCAACGATCAGGTCGGGCTGATAACCTGAAGCTTTGATTTTCCGGGCAAGAAGCCTGGAAAGGCGAAAAACCTCTCCAAAGCTTATGAGCTCGCACCTGAAAGATACTTTTTTTGCCGGAGAGCACCTGGACTGCAGAGCTGCTTTTTCATTTTCGGTGTTCAGATTAATCGCCTTCTGCCTGTATGTCTTCTGCCGATATTCCTTCTGGCTGTATTAGAGTCATCAGTAAAACCGTAAAGTAAATGAGAAACTTATCCTTCCCATAGTTGACATAAGCCCGGATAAAAAATGCATCCTTTTATCGGACTCCGGGAGAAAAACAGAAGTCGAAAGCATATTTGAAAAACACCTCCCGATTTTGATCCCCCAATTATAATTTATCTGGAAAATATATAAGGTTACTTCTGCAAAAGAATAAATGATCTTCTCCTGGTTATTAATTCTAAACAACCTTTAGATTGACTATTCCAGGGGTCTGAAACCTTAAAAACCAATGATAGACAGCCGGATAAAAAATAAAAACCTAACTCGACTGAAAAAACAGAAATGGGCTTCAAAAGCGGTAAAAAACGGCATTTTTATATACCTGCATTCCAGTACTATTTTTACATACAAAAAGGATTTTTCTTGATAGTTTTTAAAAGGAGGATAACAGTTATGGATTTTAAAGCAATTCTTGCAATACTTGCATTCTGCACTCTTTACTACATCTACCACTATTCATCCGGCGCCCTAGTCTGAGAATAAATTGTAGAAAAAGGAGTGTAAAGCTATGGATTTTAAAGCAGTTCTTGCATTGTTAGTCTTTGCCGTCCTTTACTATATATACCATTATTCCAATGGAGCCATAGACTGAAAAGAAAAAAGAAGAGTAATGCAATGCAAGAGACTCTCTGAAATTGCATTATGAGATCTAATGGATATGATTGTATTATGTATAAGTGCCGTATCTGGACTTAAGAAATATTTTAATTTATTATTAAAATTACATAGTTCTGCCTGAGATTCTAAGTTCTGTGAAAACAAGACTGGAGACAGAGTATTTTCCAGGCAATATTTAATGTAGATTTAATTCGATTTAATTTATATTTAATTCAATTTTAATCGCACCCTTACTCGTTTTTTGGCATGTTTTTTTCTGACGCTTAATTTTCTGTTACCTCTGAGTTAAAAGATTCAGGGATTTTACGCTTTGTTCTATAAATGCTGTAGAGGATTGCATCATATACTTGGAAATTCATCTTATTACCTGAAAATATTTGAACCAGGGAAAACATAAATATAATGTAAATTCGGGGAAGAAACAGAGGATAGGGGGATTGATAAAATAAGGGATTTTTTAAAAAGAATAGACTTAAAAACTCTTCTTGCAATTCTCGTTTTTCTGACACTTTACTATATATACCATTTTTCTGGCGGAGCTATAGATTAAAAGCAAATAAAATAGAAAGATCAATAAAATAACATATTAAAGCAGTAACGGACGTCTTAGAAGTGCTCACAAAAAGAGAAACAGGAGTATTATACTAATAAAGGCATAACTGATGAAAAGGAGCTTCAAAGCTGTGCTTTCAAGAGAAAATGGTCAAGCAATGCATAAAGGGCTGGATTCCATCGATGAGGAGTTTGATGAAGGAGTCAGCCAGGCTCTTACCTCCCTGACAGAGATAGGTAAAGGTTACCTTAGCGAAAGAAAAGAACTGGAAGCTGAGAAGACGGTATCTTCCATAAAAGAAATAGGAAAGGCTGCTGCCCTTCAGGGTATGGAAAACGCAGCAGTCAATGCTATAAGATCCCTGGAGAAGATGCTCCAGATCTCAATGAAGCAGAACATGGAAGGCACAACTGTCAGGGTCCTGCTCTCTTTTGGGGCTATAGGGAAAATCGCCGCCGAACAGCAACTTGAGATGGTAGCCAAACTTGCAGCATCGGTGCTGGGGGAAAGTGGGAATACGGCGGCTCTCCTCAATAGGGAAAGAGAAACCATTGCTGTTACAATCGGCCTTGGGGAAATTGGAAAAGCGGTTGCCAGGATGCAATTTCCAGATTATTCAGAAAATGCCGCTATATGTATCACCTGCCTTGGAGAAACCGGGAAACTGGCTGCTCAAAAAACCCTTGAAGAGGCTGCAATAGGAGCAGAACTTATGTTAGAAGAGATGGCTGCAGCAGCCATGGAAGAAAACCTTCAAAGTGCGGCAGGAAGTATCGCAGCTTCTATTGAGGAGATAGGAAAAAGCGCTGAGGAAGAAGAGATGGAAAATGCCGTTTTCCAGGCTGCATCCGCACTCCAGACAATTATGAGCAGTGCAGGGAACAGATACCTGAATGATGCCTCGATTGCGGCAAAGGTTGCCCTTGAATCTTTTAATGAATTTGATATAATAAACGACGAAGCCAGTATAAGGAAAATAGAAGAAATCAGGGAAATGATGAGAACACTGTGGATGAATACGAAGTAAAAAAGCGGAAAAAACAATGAAAGTAAAAAACAATCCCATAAAAATAATCCCATAAAAATAATTCCGGAAAAAGTTTCCGGAAAAAGTTTCCGGAAACAGCCTTAATTTGTCAGTGACTGGATAGGAGCCGGAATTCTTCCTCCCCGCTTTACGAAAGTCTCCGAACTGAAATTGCTTACTGCCATAATAGGTGCACTTCCGAGCAGCCCACCGAATTCCACGGAATCTCCCACTCTTTTTCCGGGTGCGGGAATCACCCTGACTGCAGTTGTCTTTTTGTTTATTACCCCAATTGCCATCTCATCAGCAATGATTGCGGAAAGGGTAGTAGCAGGGGTATCGCCAGGGACTGCTATCATGTCAAGACCAACGGAACAGACGCTGGTCATGGCTTCGAGTTTTTCGAGAGTCAGCGCCCCGACTTTAACCGCTTCGATCATGCCTGCGTCCTCACTGACCGGAATGAATGCCCCGCTGAGGCCTCCTACTGAAGAAGAAGCCATTGCTCCGCCTTTTTTTACGGCATCGTTAAGAAGCGCAAGGGCAGCAGTCGTTCCGTGGACCCCACAGCGCTCAAGCCCCATGGCTTCCAGAATCGCGGCAACACTATCCCCGATTTCCGGAGTTGGAGCAAGTGAGAGGTCGAGAATCCCGAATTCCACACCAAGCTTTCTAGAAACTTCCCTTCCTACCATCTCCCCCATGCGTGTGATTTTGAAGGCTGTCTTTTTGATCGTCTCGGAAATTTCTGTAAGGTTAGGGTTTTCAAGTTCGCGAACGGCTGCGTTAACCACGCCCGGCCCACTTACACCCACATTGATAACACACTCTGGTTCACCTATTCCGTGAAAAGCTCCTGCCATAAAGGGGTTGTCTTCAGGGGCATTTGCAAAAACCACCAGTTTGGCACAGCCTATCCCGTCTCTGTCAGCAGTTAATTCCGCAGTCTTTTTGATTATATTTCCCATCATGCCAACTGCATCCATGTTAATGCCTGCTTTTGTGGTTGCAACGTTTACGGACGAGCAGACCTTTTCAGTAGAGGCAAGAGCTTCAGGAATGGAATTTATCAGTTTGAGGTCTCCCCGGGTTTCCCCTTTATGCACAAGGGCGCTGAATCCTCCTATAAAGTCCACACCTGCGGCTTTTGCAGCTTCATCCATTGTCTTTGCAACGGAAACGAAGTCAGGAGATTTGCAGCTTTCAGCTACTATCGCTATGGGAGTTACAGAAATTCGCCTGTTGATAATAGGAATTCCGTAAAGGCTCTGGATCTCATTCGTTGTCCGGACAAGCTCCTTTGCCCGGGAAGTTATTTTTTCATAGATGTTCTCGTTGAAAACCTCAATATCAGGGTGGCTGCAGTCCCGGAGGCTGATTCCCATAGTGACGGTCCTTATGTCCAGGTGTTCCATCCTGACCATCTGAATTGTTTCCAGAATTTCTTTCGGGTTTATAAGCATGAAAAATCCTCCTGCGTCCTCACAGATCAGATCCTGTGCATGAAACGGAAAGCATCTTCATGCTGCACCTTGATCTCAACTCCAAGGCTCTTTCCTTCGACACCCATAGCCTGCTGGAAAGCCACAAGGTCAAAGTTTTCCTTCGGGGCTTCTGCAAGCATGATCATGGTAAAGATGCCCTGCATGATAGTCTGGCTGATATCGACAATATTTACATTGTAACTGGCCATCACCGTGGTGACCCTGGCAACAATACCTACCCTGTCACTGCCAATAACCGTGATAATGAAACGACTTGATGTCATGAAATGTCTCCTGTTGGTCCTGCTTTATTCTACAGGTTAATACATAAAAGATGTAAACAAGGAAATTTTGTTCAGATTGAAGACCTGATAGATAATAAAGTAAACTGCTCAGCCCCTAAGTAAACTTCTCCAGTCCCGAAGTAAACCCTCTGATACTGAAGTAAATGCTCTGATCCCGCTATAACTAAAAATCTTGAGAGGATATGTTAAGGAAACAGGGGTTGGAAATAAAACAATATCGATGTCGAGTTAACTCATTATCTATGAAAAGCTGATCCCTGGATCAGGCCTCCGTCTCAAAACAGAGCTGGATTATCTTCCCCATAATCCCCTTAATATTTTCCCTTCCTTTAAGTTTTATTGAAAAATCAGCATACTTAGAATACAAAATCAGCCTTTCTTCAAAAAGTTCTTTAAGGCTTCTGTCCCTGAGCCCTACTATGCCCCTCTTTCTTGCGTTAGGGATCCTTTTTACGATGCTTCTGAAAGGGGCGTCCAGAAAGACTATCTTTGAGATATCTGTTAAGTGTCCCATGGCTTTTTCGGAATAAACCACGCTTCCGCCAGGAGAGATTATACAGTTATCCACCTGCCCAAGCCCCAGAATAGCTTCTTCTTCAAACCTGATAAGAGCGTAATCGCCCTGTTTGTCAATCAGGGCTTGAAGAGGCAATCCAGTCCTCTGCGTAATCAGGCCATCGACATCAATAAAAGTATAATCCAGGTGCTTTGCAAGTGCCCTTCCGATAGTACTTTTCCCCGCTCCTGCCATGCCAATTAATGTTATGTTCATTGCCACACGCTTCCTGCCTGCAAAAATCAAGGAATTCACTGACTGAAATTCCCATAGGTGAAAGGCCTGCAGTCCATAAGTTATCAGGACAAAATATAATCTTCTGCTATATAAAATATACAACGCGAGTATTTTTTAAAAAAAGGCAAAATTATGAGATGCGTTTTGAATTTCTTACGTCTGACCCGGAACTTCCCGGACAGGTTTTACTATTATTGGGATTATGTTATGCAAAAAGTTCATAAAGTTTAGGAGCGTCTAAGGCTAATCCCTGTCATTTTAATGGCGGGATACAGCCGTCAACTCTTCCATAATACGCTGTCTGACAACGTTTTTGTACATTTCAACCTATACTCTATTGTCAAGTTTTGTTCTGGAAGCTGTGAATGCTACAGAAGTCGCTTGACTTTGCTATTGGACTCTAAGTATAGGGT